>NZ_JBJPHU010000245.1:0-2748 GCF_052939515.1 Phormidesmis sp. 146-33 | reverse complement strand
GTCAACGGCTTCTTTGTTGCTGTTCTTCGCGTTCCCTCTTTCATTGTGACATTGGCGGGGTCGATCGGCTATGCCGGATTCCTGCTGCTTGTCATGGGGGCCCAAAGTACGCTGATTGTTCGAGATCCGGTGATTCGATCGTTAGCACCGACTTATCTCAATCCTGCTTTGAGTTGGGGTCTTCCCATTGTGCTGGCAGGCTTATACGCTTTGGGTCTGTGGTATGAACAAGGGCGACGCGCTCGATCGGGATTGAGAACTCGCAAAGTGACTAACTTAATTTCACAAGTCGCCGCCGTATTCGCGCTCGTGTTCTTATTGGTGTTTCTGTTCCAGTCCTATCAGGGTGTTCCTCAAGCGGTGATGATTTCGCTGGGCTTGATTGTGGTGTTCTGGCTGATTCTTCGCAAAACTGGATTTGGGCGACACTTATATGCAGTGGGCGGTAATGAAGAAGCGGCTCGTCGCGCCGGGATCAATGTGATTGGCATGAAGATTGCAGTCTTCACGCTGGCATCGACGCTGGCCGCGGTCGCAGGAATTATGCTCACCTCTCGCAGTACTGCTGTTGCGACTCAGATTAGTGCCACGTTGTTGTTGAATGCGATCGCTGCCGCTGTCATTGGTGGAGTCAGCTTGTTTGGCGGACGAGGTTCTGTTTGGGCAGTTGTGCTGGGTGCTTTAATCATTGGCAGTCTCGACAACGGTTTAGATCTGCTCAATCAAGAACAAAGCGTCAAAAACATTGTTCAGGGGGCTGTCCTGGTACTAGCCGTCACCGCAGATGCCTTAGTGCGTCGAGCCAACCCAATCAAAGGAAAATAGACCATTCACTTTTGGGGGTTAGCTATAGGAATCCTAAATGAGCCATGAGCAGATTTTTGTCGCTCCGTTCCAGTTCGCTTCGCCCCCTAAATCCCCCATTCTGGGGGACTTTGAAACTTGGGAATGGGTCTTGGAATTTAGGAAGTCTCTCGGCTCAAAGTCCCCCAATTTTGGGGGATTTAGGGGGCACGATCAATTTTGCATTTCACGAGTGATTTCGGATTGCTATAGAACACAAAACATAAAAGGCTATTTCAACAAAGCCACCTTCGCAGATTGAACCATCTTCCTAGTCTGCGAAGGCAGACTTCGTGCTTGTAGGCGCGGTTTTAACCGCCAGCCATTATGGGTTATTTACTTCACAATCCTAACGGCCAAAAGCAAATCACTAACCCACCATATAGGCAGAATGCAAAGCCCAAAGAATCAAAACAGCAATGCTGCCAAGAATGACCACAGACGACACAGTGATTGCAGCGGGACTGTCTGCCCCTTCAAATTTCATGATGCCACGGTTCAGGTCTGACATGATTGCACGCTCCAGTAGTGTCTAAAAAGTGTGTAACTAATTTCACTCCCAAGGTAGTGACGAAATGAAGGATCACCCTCTTTCTCAAGCATTATTTTATCTTTTGTATTTGATTAGTTCTAGTAATCTAATCAACGCTGGCTGTGAATATTTATCAATTCAATTCTCATAATTCCAAACCACGCTACGGAAGACGGATGTTACCGCACAGGTCAAGATAGAAAAGCAAATTCACTCGTCATCTATGTGCTGAAACTTGTGTCGCTCTCTCTGAGTTACCCGCAAGGGGTCGCTTTCCTACTCGTGACGGTACTCCTGATCCTGTTAGAAATTGCCCTGCGGCTTTTGTTTGGGTTTGGTGATCCACTACTTTATTTAGCTGATCCCCGCATTGGCTACTTGTTAGCGCCCAATCAAAAAGTCCGACGCTTTGGCAATCGGATTGAGATCAATGAGTTCTCGATGCGGAGCGATTCCATTTCAACCAAGCGCCCCGACGCAACGCTGCGAATTTTGATGATTGGAGACTCGATCGTCAATGGCGGCTGGTGGACAGATCAACCCAACACTTTGTCAGAAATGCTGGCAACCTGGCTTAGATCCTCCAAAAGCATTCCCCTCGAAGTTCTCAACGCTTCCGCCAACTCCTGGGCCCCTCGCAATGAATTCGCGTATCTCAAGCGGTTCGGTCTTTTTGACGCTCAGGCAGTTGTGCTGGTAATCAACACAGACGATTTATTTGCCACGGCTCCGACCCCTCTACCCGTGGGACACGATCGCAACTATCCCGATCGCAAACCGCCTCTGGCCCTGATCGAAGCGTTCAATCGCTTTTTACCGCCGCCTCCTGTGTCCGAGGAATTGAAGGCAGTTTATGCAGAAGGGGGCGATCGAGTCGGCGCAAATCTAGAAGCCATTCGGCAGATTCATCTTCTCGTCAAGCAGAGCGGGGCGCAGTTTCTTTTAGTGATGACTCCCTTGCTGCGAGAAATCGGTCAACCCGGATCGCGCGATTACGAAATCAAAGCCCGTCAGCGACTTATAGAATTTACTCAATCTGAAGCGATCACTTATCTCGACTGTTTGCCCTTATTCAATGCAGCCAATCAGCCTGAAACGCTCTACCAAGATCACATTCACCTCAACCTTGCAGGAAATACACTGGTAAGTGAAAAGATCGGCGAAAGACTTTGGACGTTGAATATCGGACTTTAGACTCTGGAGGCAGGTCTTTGATTTTCTGTCTAAGGTCATTCCCCCAAACAACTTACCAACCGCAGGGTGAACATTGCTCACATCACGATCGAGACGCTACGCAGTTAAATTTTGGCAAGTCTTTACGACAGATCTCCTAATGTCTAACGTCTTCTGTCCAATGTCTTCTGTCCAATGTC
>NZ_JBJPHU010000044.1:0-48184 GCF_052939515.1 Phormidesmis sp. 146-33 | reverse complement strand
GATTGCTCAGTCAAGCGAAATCTAAAAAAGATGAAAAAGCACCTTGAAAGGGCTGCTACTAGCATCCTTAAAGAATGAGTACGATCGCGACCAAGATCGCCACGCCTGCGAGAACGGTAGACCAAATTTGATGACCACTGCGGAGGGTTCTATTAGCTGTGCGAATTGAGTTCACATCGATCCAGGGAGTGGCACCCCGACGAAACCACCCTGTAACCAAGACGGATTGATTAACCCAATCGACGGGATGAGCAGTAAAAAGGTTGCCGATCGCGCCCAGTTGAGAAACGTAGTGGAGTTTGATACAGCCTGTCGAGGTTTGTAGAATCAAGTCCTGTCCGAGCCAGTTGCCCAGTCCAGAGCGTCCAATTAGGGTGCCTTCGAGTTGAACAAGTGGGCTATCGATCGGGACTGCATTTGGCTTAGTCACAAGATCCGATAGAGAGGAGTCTAATGGCTGAGTGCTCTTTGTCTGGATGTCTGGAAAGAAAGCATTAAATCGGAGAAAGGTGCCTAGCCCAAACCCCAGCAGCATAAAGCTGATGAATAGATCGTAGTCGCTGGCCAGCCAGGTGAGTTGGTCAATCCCAAATTGATAGAGAATTTGAGCGACAAACCAAAGAATTTGAGCCACCAAGTAACCCAGCAAAACGCCAAAAAACGGCGCACCTTGAAGCAGGATTCCCCGACTGGCAACTGGGTTCTGAGCTTCGAGATCCAGTTCGGGGGACAGTTGCCAGTGGTGAGCGTAGTTGGTGATCCGTTGGAGGCGATCGCCCATCAGGGGATGAGAATTATTCAAGGCTAACCAGCGGCGATCGGGATTCACTTGATCCCACATTAGTAACGATTTTATTGAGGTGTGGTGATACAAGCTGCCTAAATGGATCGGCGCATCACAGCCCATCGGGGTCAGCAGGTCGAAGGCTTGGAGCAAGTAGTCGGTTTGCTGATGGGTTTGGGTTGTTTGAGCAGTGCCGACAGTCACTTTTAATAAAGCGCGAGTCAATGCGTTGGGGTTGCCCGTCAGATTACAGGCAGTCCGATCGCTGTATTCCAAACGTTGCCTTGAGAGCCACAATCCCGACCAGCGCAGCAGCCAATAGAGTCCATAGCTGAGAGAAGCGACGATCGCACAAAGGTTTCTACCGATCTCTAACAGAATGGCAATTAGCCGATTTTCTCGCCGTCTCAGGTTGCTTCTTGCTTTTAACCAGTTTCCGGCTCTTGCGGTTTGCCAGTATAAGGTGTAAGGAAATTGCAGGATGATCGTGACCCAGGACAGCAGACAAAAATCCCAGTGAAAAATGTGCGCCAGTTCGCTGGCATAGAGAGTCGCGATTTCATCATCGGTCAGATGGTCGAGCAAACCTTGGCTAACCACCACTCGCGCAACTTTTGGGTGACACCCGTAGCTAAAAGAGAGCGGAATATCGGTCGGCAAAAGACTCAACTGAGGCAGCGGCAGTTTTTGCTGTTGACAGACGCGCTGAATCAATCGATGGGACTCTGGGCTGTACTGTCCTAACGTCGCCGTAGACAGCGGTTTCATGCCATACAGTCCTTTGAGCAATCCGTCTAGCAGCCAGGGCGACAGGACAAAAAGAATAATTAGTCCCAGAAGAATCGTGAAAAAGGGAATTTCGACCGACTGAATGGGGGCGCTCCATTTGAGAACGCTGGTGATAAATCGTGTCCAATAAACCGGAATCGTGGCGATCGCTCCATACAATCCGCTGACCAGACCAAAAAGTGCGATCGCGGTGCCCAGTTGTGCCCATTGCAGTCGAGCCGGGTGTAATTTTTTGAGCGGTTGCCAACGTTGGAGACGAGCGGGGGATTGAGATTCAGAAGTTGGGGGTTGGGGAATTGGGGGTTGAGGAATTGGGGCAATCGGGCGATCAAGCGGTTGCGTAGGGTCTTCGCTGCCAGAGAATTCTTGAGAGGCGACCGGGGCAATGGGGACAAAGACCGATCTCTCTGAGTTACCCGCAAGGGGTCGCTCCGCTCTAATCTGAGCCGCTTCTTGAAATGGGACAAACCCAGTTGAGTCCGGTTCCTCTAATGCGCTGCCTTGCTTGCCTGCTTCCCAAATTTCGCCCAGCGCTTGAGTCGCCCAAGCTCGCACCTTGACATTTTCGCTACGGTTCAATTCTCGGCAAAGGATGGCTGCTTTTTTGGCTCGACCGCTTCGTGCATAGGCCATCACCAATCCCATCTGAGCCTTAGTTGCATCGGGACGATCGAGCGCACCCGCCTGAGCAGCCAAAAACCGCTCCAAAAGTTTGATTGCTTCTGGATAGTTGCCCTGCTTCACGGATGACAAACCTGCTTGTAAAACTTGGTTGGCATCAGCCGAATTGGAGGAAGTCATAGCGTTTTGGTAGATTCACAGCGATTTCAGGAAGAAAGAAGAAGGGATGAGGGATGAAGGATGAGGGATGAAGTGAATTGTATGTCTTCGGTTGGGAAAAGTGGACAGCGATCGATCAACTCACCCTAAAGCCTCTTTCCTACAATCCACCCAAAACTCGTCACCTATTTTCGCTCAAGTTCAGATCTTTTTTCATCCCTCATCCCTCATCCCTCCTAAAGCGCCATTGGCTCCTTACCCGACACCACAGGGGCGATCGCGCTCAACTTTAATTCTGGATGGTCTGCCTGGAGTTGTTGACAGTTCCATTCGTTGCGAAACAGCAGTACGGGGCGTTCCCAACTGTCTTTGACAGTCAGCGTGTTAAAGATTCGTCCCACTTTTTGCAAGGACTCCCAGCCGCCATCCACCCAGCGGGCTACGGTGTAGGGCAAAAATTCGACCTGGGTTTCGACTCCATACTCGTTTTGCAAGCGAAATTGCACGACCTCAAATTGCAGTTGACCCACCGCCGCCAGGATCGGATCGCGCTTGGCATCGTCAGCAGAATACATGATCTGGACTGCGCCTTCTTCTCTCAATTCAGAAACGCCTTTGCGAAATTGCTTGAACTTAGACGGGTTGGGGTTTCTCAAGTAGGCAAAAATCTCAGGAGAGAAACAGGGAATGCCTTCGTATTCGAGCTTTTGACCGTTGTAAATGGTGTCACCGATCGCAAACACGCCTGGATTATTTAACCCGATCACATCGCCCGGATAAGCTTCCTCAATGACTTCTCGATCTTGAGCAAACAGCTTTTGAGGACGCGACAACCGAACTGTTTTTCCGGTGCGCGCATGGCTGACGGTCATATCTTTTTCAAATCTGCCAGAGCAAACTCGCACAAACGCCACACGATCGCGGTGTCTTGGATCCATATTGGCTTGCAGCTTGAACACAAATCCCGAAAACTCTGGATAGGTCGGGTCAATTTCGCCCTGAGTGCTGGTGTGTCCGCCGGGTTTGAGGGCGTAGTCCAAAAAGGCATTGAGAAAGGGTTCGACTCCAAAGTTGGTCATGGCGCTGCCAAAAAAGACCGGAGTCATCTGACCGCAATGCACCGCTTCAAGATCGAGTTCGGGGCCGACCCCTTCGACCATTTCTAATTCGTCTTTGAACTGGTAATAGACCTCTTTATCAACCAGTTGTTCGATTCGCGGGTCGTTGAGATCGATGGTGGTGTCGATCGCTTCTCGACTGCCGTGAACGCTGCGCTCAAATAAGTGAACTTTTTTCTCACGCCGATCGTAGACACCTCTAAACTGGTCACCTGTGCCGATCGGATAGTTGACCGCATAAGTCTGCAAGCCCAATTCTTGCTCGATTTCATCCATCAGTTCCAGCGGTGTGCGACTGGGACGATCGAGCTTGTTGACAAACGTAAAAATGGGCAGCGATCGCAGCTTACACACCTCAAACAATTTACGGGTTTGAGGCTCCAATCCTTTGGCCGCGTCAATTAGCATGACAGCATTGTCAGCGGCCGCCAGCGTCCGATAGGTGTCTTCACTAAAATCTTGGTGACCTGGGGTGTCGAGCAGATTAATTTGACAGTCTAAATACTCAAATTGCAGCACGGTTGACGTAATTGAGATACCGCGCTGCTGCTCCATTTCCATCCAGTCAGAAGTTGCGTGACGCTGGGCCCGACGAGCTTTTACCGCGCCTGCTTCATGAATTGCGCCTCCGTAGAGCAGCAGTTTTTCGGTGAGCGTGGTTTTTCCTGCGTCGGGGTGAGAAATGATGGCAAAGTTGCGCCGCCGATCGACTGCTTGCTGCAATTCAGCCTGGAGTTCAGTGGACATGCTTAGATGGGGAGAGATAGATTCAAGAAACGATCAAGGGATACCAACAAGTGATACCAATTCGCGGCTGGCGCTACAAGTCTCAGACTTTAGACTTTAGACATTAGACATTCGATTAAAGTCCAGTGTCTAGAGTCTTAAGAAGTGAATTGGTCTTACGATACCTCTTTAAAGATAGCGAGGAAAGGTTTGTTAAGGGCGATAATTCTGATCGGGAAACCGTCGATCGCGCAGTGTTGACTCTTTTGATAAGTCCCTTCGATAGAAAGCGGAAGGTTAAGATCATGGAAGACGTTGCTCAACGAAAGCTGTTATCAGCCGTCTGTCACGGCTCAATTTTCTTGAGCTCGCTGATTGTGGCGATCGGGATTCCCATAGCGATTCTCTTGGTTTCAGAAGACCCAGTAGTCAAAGAAAACGCTAAAGAAGCGATCAACTTTCACATTAATTTGTATATCTACGGCATTCTTTTCTCGCTGCTGATTTTTGTGTTGATTGGGATTCCTTTGCTGGTTTTGCTGGCAGTTGCTAGTTTTGTCATGCCTATTATTGCGATCGTCGATGTCGCGAGTACACCTAACAGACCTTATCGATACCCCTTCATCTGGCGATTGCTTTAAAGCACGTTCCTATCTTGTCCGTGAAATTACGGCTTCTTAATCAGAACTTCACTAAAGTGTGACAAATTTTGCTCAATTTACTTTGTAGAATGGGTGAGCAACAGTAAGTCTTATAAAGTCCTCTACCGTTGGACAGCCAACTTCAAGCATCTACCGAACTTAGCAAAACACACAGTAGACTCCCGTGAAGACTTGAACTCTGAGGATTTCATTCAGGTCTCATCACTGCTGCGTAGCTCTCTGTGTTCGTGGTAAGTCGGAGCGATGTCGTACTTTTTATACAAGAAAATAATGAGCCGCTTCAGTGGTTTAGAGGCGATAGTTTCGTGCGTCGGAGGCGATCGTCATGAGAGAAATTAATGGGTCTACTGATCCTTCGCTGACCGTCAGCCCCAAGCTTAATAACACTCGATCTCCCCTCGACCTCAAGCCGAATAACGGGCAAGGATATCGCTCCTCCGCTTCAGGTAAAACATCAATCGCCGCCGTGCAAACTGCCTCCACTCCAGAGCTTTTTTGGTACAACACGAGCACAGCAGCGACGACAACCTGGGTGATGGATGGAACCACGAAAGTGGGCGATCGCCGCCTCATCCCCCTCACGCCGCTTACCGACCTTAACTGGAACCCAGTCGGCACAGGAGACTACAACCGCGACGGGCAAGACGACATTCTCTGGCGCAACCGAGCCACTGGACAAAACGCCTGGTGGGTGATGAAGGGCGATCGCGTTCAGTCTGTGGCCTATTTAATGACGGTGACTGACCTTAACTGGAACGTGGTCGGTACTGGAGACTACAACCGCGACGGGCAAGACGACATTCTCTGGCGCAATGCTGCAACGGGTGACAATCTGTGGTGGGTGATGAACGGCACAACGATCGCCAGGGTAGGATCTGTGCCGATCGAAAAAGCTCTGTCCAAGACGATCGTCGGGGTGAGTGATTACAACCAGGATGGGCAGCTTGACCTGCTGTGGCGAGACTCGGCAACGGGCGAAAATCGCTGGTGGGTGATGAATGGCAATACGACTACAGATCGACCCCTCCTGCCGCCCGTTGCCCCTGACCTCAACTGGGAAGTCGCTGGGGCAAGTGATCTCAATCGTGATGGTCAGAGCGATCTTGTCTGGCGCAATACGGTCACAGGTGACAACACAATTTGGTTGATGAACGGTACTTCGATCGCGGATGCTGTCACCTTACCCAAAGCCGATCCTAAGCTGCAACTCGTTGGCTTTCTCAAGGGCACTGTGGCTCCCAGGGTGACCCCGACTGTTGCAATTGCGGCCAACCTAGTCGCTGCTCAAAGTATCGATATGAGGGCGATCGCCCAAAGACAACCTTCTGCCAGCTTTTCGTCGAGCGATCGCGTTGACGGCAGCAACCTCAGTGATTTCTATCGCTTTAACGTGTCGCAATCGGGTGTCTTTAGCGCCAATTTGACTGGGCTAACGGGGGATGCTGATGTGCGGCTGATTCAAGATAAAAATCAGAATGGCGCGATCGACTCCGATGAAATTCTCGCGTGGCAATGGGAGCGGGGCACCATCAGCGAATCGATCCGGCGCTTTCTATCCACAGGTGACTATTTTGTGCAGGTGATGAGCTACGGCGGACAGACTGCCAGTTACGCCCTGGGGACAAGCTTCGCCGCCGCTCTATCAGACTCCCAAGCGTTTGAATTTGAAATCAGTTTTGGGCAAAGTCTGAGTGGGATAACCCAAGCTACCAAAGACGCAATCACCTCGGCGGCTGCTTATTGGGAGGGCATCATTACCTCTCGCAGTGCGATTACTCGTTCTGGCCCGCTAAAGATCTTGATTCGCGGGGAGAGCCTCACCAACTCAAACGGAACGCCGGACACGGGCACGCTGGCACTTTCGGGGCCTGACTTTGATCTAGACGGCCCCAATCTCGTCATCAGTGGTGGAAGCAGCACGATCAACCTGCGACGGTTGGCTGAGTTTGATGCTAATCCTGGCTACCTGCGAGAAATCATGATCCACGAGTTTGCTCACATTTTGGGCTTGGGCACGCTGTGGGAACCTGCGAGATTCAGGAACTCAAATGGCACGATCTTTTCGATCGGCAAAAATCTCGTCAATCGAGCCACTTCAACCTATAGCGCCAACTCATATGCAGGTTGGGCTTATGGAGAGTTGTTGGGGACGGCTGGACAGGTGGCCGTTCCGATCGAGCCACAGGTTTTTGCCCATTGGGACGAGAGCCGCTTTGATACAGAACTGATGACCCCCTTTGCAGAAACCCCTGGAGTGACGACTCCGACCAGTAAGCTGACACTGGCAGCTTTACGCGACCTGGGCTGGAACATCAATATGGGGGCGGCTCAGGTTTATACGCTTCCGGGGACAGCGGCGGCCGCTCCTATTCAGACGGCGATCGCTAGCAGTGGGACACGGGCCGCCTATCGAAGCAGTTGTGGCTGTGGTAGCTGTCTGGCAGCAGCGTCACGAATTCATGCAGTCAGCGGGCTTTCGGATGCTTTTCCACGGGTTTAGCGTGAACTCGATCAAATCCTTGGCTGCGGTTATTACTCCGGGCAGCCCCCTAAATTCCCCAAGTTTGGGAGACTGTGAACAAAAATCCTATCCGAAAGTTCCCTAGAATTGGGCGTTGGGGGGCGAAAGTGCTGAATCACGAAGCGAAAAAACGCCATCGAATTCACGCGGGTTTAGCGTTGATTTCTTGAACGCTTTTTTAAAATAAAACTGCCCACGACCTGAATTGAGGCCATGGGCATAGGGACAGTTAAACGCTTGGTTGTATTGTCATCAAATTTTCTCGCTTTGAGCCATTCTCTAGGACGGTTGATAGAGTGTCCATTGATCTGACAAGGTATAGGAGTTTCGCCTCAAGTCTGAAGCTCCTTATTGGATCAAAATGGCGGTTGCAAACGCGATCGCAAGCACTTTATCAGATCTTTTGAGCATAGGTTCGATGAATTTTTTCGCTTGGGTATAGTGCTTTGCCTCCAACCTTTCAATTTCGGAGGACTTTGAGACAAGAATTCTAGTTGCGGGGAGATTCATCGAGCTGGGGTTAATTCAGGGCTGTGGAAGAAATGGGATTTTGGATCAATTCCGGTTTAGCGTTTCTTAGCGTTGAGAAATATAGAGAGCCTTTTGAATCTGTGAATGCGGTTGCTTGGGTCGATCGCATCTTTCAGGACATCGACCCTCGTTTCAGGCGGTTTTGGGATTGAACGGGTTGAGCATTGTCTCGTCTCCTGATCAAAAACGGTTCAGGTTGTAGATTTGCCAGTAAACTATGCCGCTAGGACACCTTTTGTTCCCTGGAGACCATGACCTTTCTTTCTCCGCTCTATGGCTTATTTTTGCTCTGCGTCATTGGCATTTATTGGTCTGTGCAGCAGCAGTGGTTGCGATCGTGGCTGCTTTTTCTCACCAGTCTGATTTTCTACGCCTCGCTGCAAGCTCAATATATTCCTCTTTTATTGGCGGCGACCTATAGCAATTTTATTTTGGGGCGGGCGATCGGGGCCCCTCCAGATTGGCGTATCGAAGATTGGCAGTTTGCTCAACAAGATTGGAATCGTCGTCGCCTCAAGCTGCTCTGGTTTGGGGTGGTGATGAATGTGCTGCTGTTGGTCAGCTTTAAGTATGTGCCGTTTATTTTGTCGTCGATCGGCGGTCTTTTGGGCTGGTCGCTCGCTCAACAAGGTGCCAACTGGACAGACCAACATCTGATCGCACCGTTGGGGCTGAGTTTCTTTTGCTTTGAGTGTATTGCTTATCTGGTGGATGTCTATCGAGGCGCACCCGCCACCCAGGAATTTTTGGATTTTTCGGCGTACAAGCTGTTTTTTGCCAAGCTGATTTCGGGCCCGATCGTTCGCTATCATCCGTTTGCCGAGCAGGTGCGATCGTTGAAATTTCCGCGAGTTGACCAGATTGCGGAAGGGCTGTGGCTGATTGCCTGTGGTGCGATCAAAAAGGGACTGGTAGCCGATCGCTTGGATATTTTTGTCCGGCTGAGTTTTGACAATGTGCAGCGGGCTGGAAGCGGAGATTTGTGGCTGACTATTTTTGCTTATGGGTTGCAGCTTTATCTCGACTTTAGCGGCTATGTAGATGTGGCGCGGGGCAGTGCGTTGCTGTTGGGCATCAATTTGCCGCAGAATTTTGACTTTCCCTATTTCAGTACGAGTATTGCTGATTTTTGGCGACGCTGGCACATCACGCTGGGCGACTGGTTGCGAAATTACCTTTACTTTCCGTTGGGTGGGTCGCGTCAGGGGTTGATTCGCACTTGTGGCAATTTGGTGATTGTCATGTTGATTGCGGGTATTTGGCATGGGGCTGCTTGGGGGTTTGTGCTGTGGGGAGGACTTCACGGTTTGGCGCTGGCCGTTCATCGATTGACGGATCTTTGGGCGCAGCGATCGCCCTCGGTTCAGAAATTTTGGCAAAGCATTCCTGGGGTTCTCGTCGCCTGGTTGTTGACTCAACTGATGGTGTTTGCCGCCTGGATCTTCTTTCGCTTGCCCAATCTTAAGGATTCTCTTTTTGTCGTTCAAAAGCTGTGGGGACAGACGGCAGATATTCAGTTTGCTCAGAAAGTTTATGGAGAAGCGATCGGGCTGTATCCCCCTCAGATTTTTGGGGCGCTGTGTGCGATCGTCTTTTGTATGGGAGTTGCCTATCTGCTGCAACGCAATCTCAAACTACAACTCACCTGGCATATCAAGCTGTTTCTGATTCCGCTCTGTTTGTTTGCGGTGTGGCTGCTGGCTCCCGAAGGAGGGTCAAGATACATTTACTTCGATTTTTAGCGTCCTGTTTGAAGTTTCAAAGTCCCCCAGACTGGGGGATTTAGGGGGCGAGGCGGACTGGAACGGAGCGACAAAAATCTGTTCATGACTCCTTTAGAATTGCTATATTTCAAACCGCAATGGTTCTATTTCAAACCGGAAAATTTCCGGTTTGAAGTGGATTCACACGATGCAAAGCTCTACCAACCACGAAAGAGTTATCAGTCAACCAGGGCATCATTCTTAAATTTTGAGACAACCCACATCTCATCCTGCATCATGGAAGTAGAGTTTCTGAGAGCAACGTCTAATGAGTCAGGAAACGATATCGATCGCGGTGCAGCCGCCCAGTCATTCTGAAAATACGCGCACTCGATTTTGGGGCACCGTCACCCTGTTAGAAGAAGCCAAGCGCTATCGCATCAATCGCATCGAACTCAAGCCCGGACATCACATCACCACGCAAATGCACTACCACCGCAGCGAACATTGGGTCGTCGTTTCGGGAACGGCAAAAGTGATTTGTGATGGAGATGAGAAAATTTTGATCCAAAAACAATCGACTTACGTCCCGGCTTGCACGGCGCATCGAGTGGAGAATCCGGGTGTGATTCCCTTGGTGCTGATCGAGATTCAAAACGGCGAGTATCTTGGAGAAGATGACATTACTCGCTTTGAGGGCGACCCTGAAGATGAGAATGGTATCAAAGCCCAGTCTAAAAATTAGAACTAAGAGTTGAAACCATGAGTCCTCAAGTGATTCAACAGTTGCCGATTCCGGGCCATTTCGATCGCGCCAAAGTCGGCGATGTCTGGCGGGTGCCTTATCAACAGCGAGCGATCGACGCAGAAGTTTGGGCAAAACAAAACGGCATTCGTCCGGCGGCTGACGATCTATTTCGGGTGTGTCTACTGGCGATCGATGTGCAAAACACCTTCTGTATCCCAGAGTTTGAGCTATTTGTAGGCGGGCGATCGGGGAGAGGAGCGATCGATGACAATCACAGACTTTGTGAATTCATCTACCGCAACCTGGGTCAGATTACCGAAATCGCGCCGACGATGGACACTCACAGAGCGATGCAAATCTTCCATCCGATTTTTTGGATCAATCCAGCGGGCGAACATCCCATCCCGACAGCGACGATGATCACGCTAGACGATGTAAAAACGGGCGTGTGGAAGGTCAATCCAGCCGTCGCTTATAGCTTGGGAAATTACGAATCGCTGCAAAGTCACGCGCTCCATTACACGCAGCAGCTAACCGACAATGGCAAATATCCCCTAACAGTTTGGGCGTATCACTCGATGCTGGGCGGAATTGGTCACGCGCTGGTGTCCGCCGTCGAAGAGGCGATGTTTTTTCACTGCATTGCGCGAGGTAGTCAGACAAATTTTGAAATCAAGGGCGACAACTCACTGACCGAAAACTATTCTGTCTTGCGTCCCGAAGTCATGAATGGCGTAGATGGCGTGGCGATCGCCCAAAAAAACAGTCGTCTGATCCAAAAACTGCTCAACTTCGATGCCGTCATCATTGCGGGTCAAGCCAAAAGTCATTGTGTCGCCTGGACGATCGCTGATCTATTGACCGAGATTCAAGCCATCGATCCAAGTTTGGCTAAAAAAGTTTACCTGCTAGAAGATTGCACGTCTCCGGTGGTGGTGCCGGGAGTGATTGACTTTAGCGATCAGGCAGACCAAGCCTTTGATCAATTTGCCGAGGCAGGAATGCACTTAGTTAAATCCACCGAACCCATGAGCGAGTGGCTTTTAAAGTAGAAAATAAAGTAGAAAACGTGCTTTCACACTCCAGCTTTAAAAATTTGGTCAGCCGTTAGCTGAAGATTTGGGAAGGTTGTCGAAAGGATTCGATCGTCCCCTCGAAATTGCTGAACCTGATACTCACCATCCATTAACTGATAGATAGAAATCGTCGGAGTTTTGGGAGAACCAATATAACGGACGGCTCCTAACGCTTTGAAGTCTACAATCCAATACTCAGCGATTCCAAACTTCTCGTACTCGGCTAACTTGATCAGATAGTCATCTTGCCAATTGGTGCTGACCACTTCGATCACCAGAGGCGCAGATTCTCCCCGGATAATGGTTGAAGCTTTCTCCCATAACGGCTCGGTGGATAGAGATTGTCGATCGAGTACCACTAAATCCGGTTTGTAAGCATTGCGAGACGTGTTGGGTTTGACGGTACAAGTTCTCGGCAAAAAATAAGGCAACTGCTGACGACGAATCTCAAAATTTAACTCAGCTACCCCAAATGCAATGACTTCTTCATGGCTGCCAGTTGGATTCACCTCAACCATTTCTCCATTGATCAACTCATAAATGCCGCCATCGTCTGGATACTGCGCTAAAAACTCTTCAAAAGTCAGAGGATTCGCGAGTTGGATCATAAGAATTTTCCTCTAAATCTGACACTTAAAGCTGACACTGGGGGCAAAAATGGGACGATCGTCCCGCCAGTTTCATCCGTTCTATCGTCGTCTCGCAAGTCTTACAAGCTTCTCCATCGCGACCGTAAACCCACGCCATGCCGCCATAGTTGCCATTCACACCCGACACATCCCGAAAATCGCTAAACGTGGTGCCTCTGGCAGCGATGCTGTCTTGCAAAACTTGAATGACCTTCGATCGCAACCGTTTAATCTGACTTTCCTGCAAATCAGCGCACAGCGTTTTGGGGTGAATGCCGCTCAAAAAGAGGGCCTCATCTGCGTAGATGTTGCCAACTCCTGCAACCAACGCTTGATCGAGAAGAGCAGTCTTGATCGATCGCTGTCGATTCTTCAATTTTCCTGCAAAGTAGTCGTCTGAGAACTCTGCTGAAAAGGGTTCGGCTCCCAGGCGTTGCAGTCCCGTGATGATCGTTTTAGGGTCATGCGCGATCGGCACCCACCACATTTGCCCAAAGGTTCGCTGATCCACAAATCGCAGTTCTCGCTCGTTGGGAAAAAACAGCCGGACTCTCGTGTGTTTATGCAACGGTTCGTCTTGACTGACCCAGAGAAGCTGCCCCGTCATTCGCAAATGAACGCCCAACCAAGAGGAATCTGAAGCATTTTCAGGCGTGAGTTCTGCCAGCAGGTATTTTCCGTAACGGTGCCACTGAGCGATCGCCATCCCTTGCAGTCCTGTCAAAAACTCGACGCTGGAATGGGGATGAGCGACCGTGCGATCAAGCAACACCTCGCCCCCTTGAATCTGCTGGTTCAGCGTTACCTGATTTAAGCCAATGCGAACCGTTTCAACTTCAGGAAGTTCTGGCACAAAAATAGACCCTAGACAGAGAATGAAAAACGAAGGATTGAAAATGAACGGCTGGGTTCATCCTCTCTTCATTTTGACTCATTCCGTCTAAGGCCTTGAGATTGAATTGTCGGAGTGAGTTACCGAGCTTCCGTTCCCTGGTTAGCATCGCCCTGTACTTTGGGGCTACCGCTGGGGGTTTCTGAGGTTGAGCTTTGTTTGGCTGCGACCCCGCTTCCAGTTTGACGAGTTGCCGCATCGATCGGGGTTTGCTTGCCACCGGGAATTGTTGCAGAGGGCTTCTTACTGGGTGGTGCAACCTCTACAAGCTCGCTCTTGGCGAAGTTGTTGGTGTTAACCCCGGAGTAGCTCACCTTGTCAAACCGAACGATAACATCGTATTTGATGCCACTTTGGTCGATCGACGCAACGGTGCCGACATCTTGAAACCAGTAGGATTCTTTGCGAAGGATACGAACTTTAGAACCACGCTGAACCATGAGTATTTTTTCCTTTTATGATCAAACTTCAACTCATACAGCCAATTGTCATCACTTTACTATGGAGTGGAAAAGCTTCGACTCTCAAGGGCTTGGGTTGAAACAAACCGAAACAATTGGGAAGAAGTGAGGAGTAAGGGGTGAGGCGTGAGGAGAGGGTTTGAAATTCGCCCGTGTTCTTGCACTCAGTTTTGATCTTTTGGGTAGCTTCTGCCTCGCCATTGGGTAGGGGTGCGAGTTGAGGAGAGGAAGATTCGCAACACGGCGATCGGATCAGCCAGCGGTGACAGCCAAAACAACCAGGCAGATTGGGCTTGAGTACGATCGTAGGAGGGAGCGATCGCCCAATTCAACGCAATCCGAGTGGCGACTAAAAAGCCGTTTAGTCCGAGGGCTGTCAGCGCAGGAATTGTGGTGTTGCCGCTACCCACTAATAGGGCGGACAATATCAACATCGGTAGGGGCAAGCCTTGAACGGCCGTCAACAGCCACAGATCGCCCCACACTTGACCCGGCGAAGCCGCATCCTTGAGATCGAGCGATCGTCCCCATTCATTCCAGGTTTCTAACGCGCCTTCGTACATTCGCACTCTCAGCACTCTTGCGCCATCCAAAAATCCGACTCTGGCTCCGCTGGCGGCGGCAAATCGGGCCAGGGTGACATCATCACAAAAAGAATTTCGAGCACTGGTGTAGCCATCTAACTGAACGAGCAGCGATCGCCGACAAAAGAAACATTGCCCATTCGCCATAATGCGCTCTGGAGCGTTGCCTTTTTCTCCGGCTGGCCCAAACCGATACACCAAGGTCATCAATAGGGCGGGTTGTAGCCAAAGTTCACCGGGATACTTTAAGACAAACTGAGGTGACAAAGAAATCAGATCGTAATTTTCGGAGTAGGCCGTCTCGATCAGGCTGGCGACCAACCCAGGGTGAGGCTGTGTGTCTGCGTCGATGCCCAAAATCCATTCGCTGCGATCGCGACTTGCCAAAAATCCAGAATGCAGCGCCCACGGGCGACCCACCCAATCAGACGGCAGCGGATCATCGTTGATTAAGCGAAACCGTGGGTCAGCTTTTTGGGCCGCTTTCACTAAATCGGGCGTGCCATCGGTGGAATGACTATCGACGACGATAATTTCTCGCACTTCGTAGCTTTGCCGACTTAACCCATCTAGACAGGGCGCAATGCGGTTGGCTTCGTTGAGCGTGGGCACGACGACACTGACCAGACCGACTGAATCTGGGGCAGGCGATCGTGGTTCTAGAGGCGGGTGACGAGTGGGCCCCCTGAGCAATCGGGAAAGCAAAATGGCCACTGCGGGAAGCTGAATCACCAGCAGCGCCAAAAATCCAGCGTCCTGAGTTGCATACGTCTCATTGAAACTGACCACTCCCAGACAAAACACCCCAAATTCCGTTACTATCGTCAACCCCCGACCCTCGCATGTAAGTGATGAAGCAATTTGTGGCACTCATTTCTGAGAATTATTTCTGAGCATTATTTCTGAGAATTACTTCTGAGAAATCACCGAAACCACAGGCGTATCTTGTTTTTGCAAAGAGGATTGTAGGGCATTTTCTAGCTGAGTGGCGGTCGAAATCGGTTTGGCAATCCACCAGAGAACGATCGCAGGCACCACACCCAACAACACACTCAAAGCCGTCGGAATCCAAAATCGAGAATCTAACTCAGCGACGGTAATGATCGCCCCAAACGCAAAGTTGATCAGATAAACCGCCAGCGGGACGGTGAGTTGACTTCGGCTCAAGTTCAGCGGCGCTTTGCCCCAAAACAGAGACGCAACCGACATAAAGACTACGCCCGTCCCAAACCAGCCCGACAAGTTGCGGTAAGGCATTCCAAAAAATGCACCTAACTGTTTAAATTCCCAGAAAGGATAGGGAGTTTGGCTCATCGCGGGGTCAAGCACAAAATCCCAGGCCGTTAGTAAGACAGAACCAAGGGCGATCGCTCCCACCAGTCGCGCCCAAATCGGAAGTTTCAGGCTTTCTAACCCTGCTCTTGCCAACACATAACAAGCCAGCCCCACATAAAACCAGGACAGCGGAATCGTAAACGGCACCAGACCCGCAATCTTGTAGCCCAATCCGCTCAGATAGCCATACTCACCAAACGGAAAGCCCGTACTGGTTCCCAATAGTTCGCTACCCAGAGACAAAAAGATCGACGGCAGCATAAAAGTTAGCCAGTGTCGCAGACCCAAAACTCGGTAGGCGTAGAGGGCGATCGTCACAGCACCCAGCAGAATGTAAGCCACCCCTCCGTTTGCCATACTCCAGCCAAAGGCCGTTTGACCAAAAGGCGGCAAGGCTTGAATAAAATCAGCATTGGGCAACACCAGCAATAGGCCTGCCAACCCAAACGCCAATGCCAAAGTGTGACCAACCAGGCAGAAGCGCTCAATCGTCATCAGTTGCTTCATAGGACTCCTCAGAAAATGGGGCACGGTAAACGCTTGCTATACAGTTTACAAATCTTTAACCGATTTCTCTCATTCGATCCGTGTTTTCTCAGAATTGAGCCGAAGAAGAAGGGATGAGGGATGAGGGGTGAGGGATGAAAAGGAAGCAGTGGCAAGTCGTCGAGTCATTCACCCGGTTTCGCTCGTCTGTAGCCTTTTGATAGTGACGTTCTGAAATTTCAAGATTAATTGGAGAATTACCCTTCCTCCCTCATCCCTCATCCCTCATCCCTGCTAAAATCCCCAACAGTTCCTCGCTGTTCTTGGTTAGAATAGCAGCCCTCACCCTGAAGCGATTCGCTGAATGACTCAACTCAATAGTGCATTCACCCTTTTTCTGAGCTTGTTGGTCGAGGCAATCCCCTTTTTGTTGCTGGGGGTATTGTTTTCTGGCTTGCTGCAATTTTTTGTGGATGAGCGACGATTGCTGGCAATTTTACCGAAGAATGCTCTGCTGGGCGCGTTTGTCGGAAGCTGTATCGGGTTTTTGTTTCCCGTGTGCGAGTGTGGCAATGTGCCTGTGGCGCGGCGATTGTTGATGCAGGGTGCTCCAGTTTCGGTGGCGATCGGCTTCCTCCTCGCGGCTCCGACCATTAACCCGATCGTTTTTTGGGCGACCTGGACAGCCTTTCGCGATCAGCCAGAAATTGTATTTTTCCGCATCGGATTTTCTCTGCTGATTGCAACGGTGATTGCCTATATTTTTAGCTTTCAGAAAGATCTGAGTCCCTTATTGCAGCCCGGTGTGGCCACGGCGATCGCCGTTCGACGCAAGCGAGACGTACCGGAACTTTCGATTTTGAGTACCAATCAGCCTTCTTTGCTTCAGTCAGGAACTTATTTTTTGGGGCAATCTGCCAAACCTCTAATCACCGATCCAGCCGAGCTACAAGCGGCCATGGTCGGCATGAAACCGACTCAATATCGACTCAGACTGCTGCTCGAAAACACGATTCAAGAAATGCGCGAGCTGGCGGGTGTGCTGGTCTTAGGAAGTGCGATCGCTGCCCTGCTCCAGGTTTTTGCCCCGCGTGAGGTCATTCTGAGTCTGGGTCAAGGCCCCATTACCTCCATTTTGGCCATGATGCTTTTGGCGGCGGTCGTCTCCATTTGCTCCACGGTCGATGCCTTCTTTGCCCTTTCGTTTGCCTCCACGTTTACCAGCGGTTCGCTCGTCGCCTTTTTGGTGTTTGGCCCAATGATCGACCTCAAAGGCATTGGTTTAATGTTGTCTATCTTCAAACCGAGAGCCATCTTCTACCTCTTTGCCCTGGCCGCCCAACTCACCCTGGCGCTCACCCTCTTTCTCAACCTATACGTGAGTTAAGCAGCCAGAAGTTGGAGTCCAGAATGAGTCCAGAATACTAAATCCAGAATTCCAGCCCCTTAGCTCCTCCCTCCTCCCTCCTCCCTCCTCCCTCCTCCCCTATGTCCCGCAACTTCTCCCGCTTTTTGCCCTGGTTGGATGTGTTGGCGATCGCCGCCTGGGGTGGTCTGTTGCTTAAATACTGGCTTTCAGAGCGGCTTTATTTGCTAATCCATCCGAGCTATATGTGGCTGACGGTGGGGGCTGGGTTTTGTCTCCTGGTGATTAGTGGTCTTAAAGCGGTGGTGCTGTTGACCAGTCGGCGTGAGCGTCAAGGGCCGCCTGTGCAACATTTGAGCCTGTTTCCGCCGGGGTGGAGTAGTCTACTGCTGTTGGGAATGGCGATCGCAGGTTTACTCATTACCCCGCGAGCTTTTGCCAGTCAGACGGCCCTCGATCGAGGCGTGACGGATGCCATTACGCTGACGCGGGTCAAACCTCAGACTTTTACAGCCTCCTCTCGTACCGAAGATAAGACGTTGATTGATTGGATTCGGACGCTCCAGGTGTATCCCGAACCCGATGCTTACACAGGGCAAAAAGTAAAAGTTCAGGGATTTGTCGTCTATCCGCCCAATGTGCCGGAGCAATATTTTTTAGTTACGCGATTTGTGATTACCTGCTGCGCGGCGGATGTATATCCCGTGAGTTTGCCCGTGAAGTTGACGAAGGGCGATCGTACTGCCTACAAGCCTGATAGCTGGCTAGAAATCGAAGGGCAAATGGTGACTGAAACCTTTGAGGGCAGACGGCAGCTAACGATTCAGGCAGCCAACTTAAAACCAATTCCTGAGCCGAAGAATCCCTATAACTACTAAGAAAGGGGGCGTTGCTGAATCAGGGGATGAATTTACCCCAAAGCGGCGGGAAACCCAAGCAAGGTTTAAAGTCCTCCAATTTTGGGGGATTTAGGGCGAGAAGATGGACACTTCCCACAGATTCATCTCTCCAATCAGCAACGCCAGAAAGGGATGAGGGATGAAAGAATCGCTCCAAGCGCAGTTATATACCTGTGGACTTCTCTTCGATCGCCTCTTTTTAAAGATGACAAACACTTCATGAATCAATGTGTCTTGATCAATGCAGAGTGAGTGATTTTTAACGCATACATCTATACAAAGATAGAGAAAGGAGCGCTTGGGTAAAGCATAATTTTTGCATTTGTTTTGCAGCCTCAAGGGTTGTAGCCTGTTGGTAATTCTGAGAGAGCTTGGTCAATTTATTAAGAGTTATTAATTTGCTCTTAAATAGTGAAGCCGCCGAAATTTTTCTTAATCAATAGAGTATTCTGGTCATTTTTTTAATAAAAGCTCAAAGGGTTGCCCCACAATCGATCGACGGCTTAAACCACGCAAAAGATGCCCTTCATACTCTGGCTACGTTAAATAAATCAATCATGAGTGTCGCGATCGTGCGTGTGAATTTTCATAAAGTAAGCTTCACTCATCTAGAAGGTTTCCTTATACTAAATTTCACATCGGTGATCTTCGGGGATCGCTACAAAGCCTTTTCAAAACTATCAATAAACCCTTAGCTCTGGGAGAGAGAATCATGGCATTGGCACAAGGTCAAAGTTTTAAAAGTTTCTATTTCTTAACGATGATCAAAAGCTTTTTGATCTGGACTTTTACGCTCACTGTTTGCATGATCGTGATTGGTTTTCCAGCATTGGTTTTAGTGGTTTCAGTGGGCGCTTTGTTGGCGGTGACTTTACATGCCTTGATGCCTTTTAGTGCAGTTTTATTGATTACCGTTGGGATGATTGTCATTCACGCAGTTGGGATTATGTTGGGAGCCGCATACCTGACAAGTCGAGGGATTCATCCTCAAGAAGTCGAATGGTTGCGTTGGCTTCATGGTCAAGAAGACCCCCTTCATACATCCGTTTATGCGGCTTGCCCGCTCACCTGCGACCTCAAGTTTTAGCGTTGAAAACGGTTGAGTTGTGATGTGAAAAGGTTTAGAGAACGTACTTTGAATGTGTGGAGTGTTTTGCTTCTCTAATTCTGATTAGTCATCGGTTAACAGGTCCTGACTGCCCAGCTTCGGCTGGGTTTTTTATTGGCTAATTGAGTTTGAGGATGAAACCGATCGTGGTGTCGATCGCGCTCGCACTTTTTGAGCAATCCAGGATTAGCAAGACTTTTTTGCACTCACAAAACCTGTCGGATCTTTGGGGTAAGCTTCAGAAAGCTGGGGAAGGTTGAATTTCTCGATCGCCTGCCGCCCTGTTCCATGATTCAAAATTCTTATGCTCAAGTTTCCCATTCCCGTTTGCATCATCGTGGGCACTCGTCCTGAAGCGATCAAAATGGCTCCTGTGATTCAGGCCTTCAAGCGATCGACGGTGTTTGATACCCAGGTGGTTTTGACGGGTCAACATCGAGAAATGGTCGATCAGGTGATGCAGTTGTTTGATCTAACTCCTGACCACGACCTGGCAATTATGCAGCCCAAACAAACGCTGACCGATATCACCTGCTGGGCGCTGCGCGGACTGGAAGATCTGTTCCAAAAAATTCAGCCCAAAATGGTCTTAGTCCAGGGCGACACGACGACCGCGTTTGCGGCAGCTTTAGCCGCGTTTTATCAAAAAATTCCGGTGGGGCATGTCGAGGCGGGATTGCGTACCGAAGAATTATTTAATCCGTACCCCGAAGAAGCCAATCGGCGGCTGGTTTCTCAGATTACCCAGCTTCACTTTGCGCCCACCGCTTTATCAGTCGAACATTTGCAGCGATCGAGCGTTCTGGGTGAAATTCATCAAACGGGTAATACGGTGATCGACGCACTTTTGGCGGTTGCCGATCGTCAGCCGACCTGTGAAATTCCTGGCTTAGAGTGGGGTAACCATCGCACAATTTTGGCCACCGTTCATCGCCGCGAAAATTGGGGACAGCCGCTCCAAGACATTGCCCAAGGCTTTCTAAAAATCTTGAATCAGTTTGATGACACGGCTCTCTTGCTGCCGTTGCACCGTAACCCAACCGTACGAGACCCTTTGACGGCGATTTTGGGCAGCCATCCCAGAGTGTTTTTGACCGAGCCACTCGACTACACTCAACTCGTCGGAGCGATGCAGCGCTGTTATCTGTTGCTCACCGATTCGGGTGGCATCCAGGAAGAAGCGCCAAGTTTGGGTAAGCCTGTGCTGGTGTTGCGAGAAACGACCGAACGCCCAGAAGCCGTCATAGCCGGAACTGCAAAACTGATTGGGACAAATCCTGACAAGATTTTTGAAGCTGCCAGCAAGTTGTTGAGCGATCCGCAAGCCTATCAGGTCATGGCGAATGCAACCAGTCCGTTTGGAGATGGGTATGCAGCCGATCGCATCCTACAGATCGTTGAAAAGTATCTGCACTAGCTTCGCAAAAGCTCACTCCTCTGGGGGCAGTTCTGGACGTTCTTGCTGTTGATCCAGAAGGGCTTTTTTTGAGTCTTTAAGCTGATTCCACAGGTTTTTGATTTCTCTGTAAGCGTCCTCTGGCGGGATTTTGCCTCCCGTTTCTAGCCCACAGAGCAGCGATACGCGACTGGCAAATTCTTGAAGGTTGGCGTTGAAGGCCAAATGTTCGGGTGTAAATTCGCCTCGATAGCGCCCGATCGGGGTTAAAAGGTCTTGTTTCTCGATTTCTTTATTGTCAACTTCTTTATTGTCAACCACGAGTTTTCTTTGGGTGTAAGGTTTAGGGACAACTCTCTCAACATCGAGTCGCTTCCGCTAACTTAATGGTAAGTTTAATCCCGTTTAAAGGAAATCGGGACATAGCCAGTCACAAAGCATTTTTTAGCACTGCGCCTATTTGGGCGATCGCTTCGTCAACATCTTTTGCAACAAAAACCTGATCTTTCGCTAAGTCAGTAAAGAACCTTTGGCTCATCGCATCATCGTTCAGAAGAATGATTTGCTTGTTGGCCTTGAGCGCCAGCGCAATTTCTGAAACGGTTCCGACTCCCATTCCACAGGCGATCACCACTCGGCTTGACAACACGTTGATGTTATTGCGGGCATTTCCCAAATCAGTGACGATCGCGATATCCACCGCCGGAGATGGACAAGTCTGAACATAGGGGAGAATGCCGATCGTCAGTCCTCCAACACTTTTTGCGCCTCGGCTGGCTGCATCCATCACACCGACTGTTCGTCCCCCTGTGAGCACGATCCAGCCTGCTTGAGCAATGCGTTGACCCAATTGGTAAGCGCGATCACAATCTGCCTGAGTCGCGTGTTCTCCGGCTCCCATTACACCGATAATTATTTTGCTCATCAGACCATAAGGATTCTTGGTCTCTCTGAGTGTAATAAGTTAGTAGGACGGTGAGACGGGTCACACTACAAAAAGACTCGACCTTTAAGACTCGACCAAGACTTGATCGCCCTATGCCAGATTCCTCTTTTTTGCCCCAGGTTTCGGTAGTTGTGCCGATTTATGACGGTGAAGCAGATTTGCCCGATCTGCTGGAATGCTTGCTTGCCCAAACCTATTCCTGCGATCGAGTGGAATATCTGCTAGTTGACAATGGGAGCGATGATCGCACCTCTGAGCGACTGCAAGCCGCAAGTCAGCAAGTCTCTACAATTCATGCTCTGACCGAGACGCAAATTCAAAGCTCATACGCCGCCAGAAACACAGGAATCCGGGCTGCCAAGAGCAAAATTTTGGCCTTCACAGACGCGGACTGTCGCCCAGAACCCGACTGGCTACTCAATCTGGTAAAGCCTTTTGTCGATCCTGCGGTGGGCTTGGTCGCTGGAGAAATCAAAGCGCTTCCGGGTCACAGTTTGCTAGAAAGACACGCCGATCTCCAGGAAACGCTCTCTCAAAAGCACACGTTAGCGAATGCGTTTTGCCCCTATGGGCAGACGGCCAATCTTGCAGTCCGGCGACAAGCTTTTGAAACAGTCGGATTGTTTCGTCCCTATCTGACCACAGGCGGCGATGCCGATATCTGTTGGCGCATTCTCAAAGAAACCGCTTTTGAATTACGCTTTGCCGAAACTGCGATCGTTCGTCATCGTCACCGAGCCACGCTGTCAGACCTGCAAAGCCAATGGCGCAGATACGGCAAATCAAATCGCTACCTGCATGAGCTTCACGGCGTAGACCTGATGCGCGAACCCAATCTGCAAGAATACCGCTACCGTCTAACTCGCTGGCTGCTCAAAGAACTCCCGATCGCCACCGTCAAAACGATCGTCGGCAAAGCCACCCTTGTCGATCTATTGGAAACGCCGATCGGACTGATTTGTGCCCAAGCCCGCGCCACCGGACAGCAACAGGCAAAGCTTCCCCCCCAAGCCCATCAAATCGATCGCCTGGTCGAAGATCACACTTCACGCGACCCTCTACCTCATTCCTAACCGTTTATCATGCTGGTTAAGTTGTTGATTCTTGCGCTGCTGGTTTTAGCGGCGTGGCTGCTCTACTCAAAGTCATTTCGTCCAGGAAACGCGCGATCGTCTCGACGCTCATCCCCTCCCAGAAAGTTAATCTCTCTGCTCAACGGAGACACTGCCGCCGCCCATCGCCTATTTGACAAAGCCCAACAGAGAAACCCCGGACAATCGAACCAATGGTACTGGGAAAAAGTCACCTGGGATCTGGAGCGCGATCGCCGACGCTGGTAAGAAAGGGATGAGGGAGAACTTCGATGATCTGTTCCCCCTTTGGGGGTAATCCGCTTCGCGAGGAGGGATGAGACACTGGACATTAAACACAAAAAGCTTGAAGTCTAAAGTCTAAAGTCTTTCCTCTCCCCCAGTCTTTGCCATTCCCCCGTCCCCAACAATCACTAAAATGAGAGAACAGTTTAAGGGGAGCGCAATTCATGCCAGGGCAACTAGTCTTAGTCGATGACGAACCTGGACTTCGAGAGGCAGTGCAAGCTTATCTCGAAGACAGCGACTTTACAGTTCATACTGCCAGCAATGCCCGCGAAGGGTGGGATCTCGTTCAGCAAAAGCTCCCCGATCTGGTAATTACCGATGTGATGATGCCCCAGGTAGACGGCTACCAATTTCTCAAACAGCTTCGAGATGACCCCAGGTTTAAATCTTTGCCAGTGGTCTTTCTAACCGCACGCGGCATGACGGGCGATCGCATTCAAGGCTACGAAGCTGGCTGTGACGCTTACCTTCCCAAACCCTTTGACCCCGATGAATTGGTGGCGATCGTCAATCGACTGCTGCAACAGCGGGCCACCCTCAAAGCCAACAGTGCCGAAGGTGAAATGCCAGACGTAGCGGATATGGCCAGACAGATCGCAGAGATTCGGGCAATTTTGACTCAGCGAGGGGCGATCGTGCAGACTCCTTCTCCGGTCAAGTTGGACTTTACGCCACGCGAGCAAAGCGTCCTTGATCTGGTGGTTGATGGTTTGATGAATAAAGAAATTGCGCGGCGGCTTGAAACCAGTGTCCGCAACGTTGAAAAATACGTCAGTCGGCTTTTTAGCAAAACGGGCACTAATAGCCGGACTGAGTTGGTACGCTTTGCCCTAGAACATGGATTGACCAAGTAAAAGCGGGTTAGGGGCGTTCTTGATTCTGTCTATTAAATCGAATGGTGAAGGTGGTGCGATCTCTTTGAGTTGCCCGCGAGGGGTCGCTTTGAGTTGCCCGCGAGGAGTCGCTCTGAGTTGCCCGCGAGGGGTCGCTTTGCTCGATTTCTAGCACCCCATTGATCTGTCTGACCAGCGATTGAACAAGCTGTAAACCAAGGGAGTTGGGTGAGTTGAGGTCAAAATCAGCGAAGCCTGATCCTTCAGCAGAAAATTCGCTTGAATTGGTGACTGATAGCGTCACTTCTCCGTCTGAACCAACCCTCAAATCAAGCCGCACTTCGCCCCTAACCGTACGATCGAACCCATGCTTTAAAGCGTTTGAAATCAGCTCATTGAGAATCAGACCCACCGGAATTGCCTTGTCAGAATGGACAGAGACCTCTGCAAACTCTTCTAGCCGTAGCTTAATACGATCGGGATCAACGGCATACACCCTAAAAATAGTCGTCGCCAAACTTCGCACATACTCAGAGAAATTGATTTCCGTCAGATTGGGCGATTCAGACAAACTCTGGTGCAGCAGCGCAATCAAACGAATACGGCTCTGGTTACTTTGCAGCAAGTCTCGCACTCCCGGATCGTCAGTCTGCATCATTTGCAAATCCAGAAGACTTGCCACCAGTTGCAGATTATTTTTGACACGGTGGTGAATTTCTCTCAGCAAAATTTCCCCTTGCGCCAGGGGGGATGGGTCAACCGGGGGTGACTCTGCTGGCAGGGGATCGATGTGAGTAATGGTCTCTTGTGCCGTTTCTAGCACTGCCAGAGCCGCCTGCAATTCCCCAACAATTTGTGTTTGCAGATCGGTCTGAATCGGGTCTACTTGAATGCGATCGCGCAACTCCGCCAGTCGCCCTCGCATTGCCGCTATCTGTTGGGCAACCTCGCGATTAGTCATTCCGAAAACAATCCACGCAACGCTCTTAGGAACTCAATCAAAACCCATTAGATGCCCGGTGCATTGCTTTTTCTGCAAGGGCTGATTAGCTTGAGTGCGGTTTTGGCGAGAGGAGAGCGTCTTTGCAGGGGAGCGATCGTGTCGCTTTCACCCCCAGGCCTGGTCAAGCAAGGAGAGAATTGATTATGCATATCCAAAAAACTTTCACAGCACGAATGGAAAATAAACCTACCACGCGACCTGGGTTCGTTTGCCTTGTCATGTGCCACTTTCGGGCGATCGGGGCATCCAGTTGACCCGCGTGAATCCTCTTTGAAATGCACAGAAATGCACAGATGCGAAATGCTTTCCCCGCGTTTTTACTGTTTCTGTAGGGATCTGACAGTCTTTTAAATCCGTAGATTACAGTAGAGAGAGTAACGATATTTAAACAAGCCACTTCACTATTGAGGCGTTTATGGCTGCTAATCTAGCGACTGTTTCTACATCTGGGAAGCCAGCAGCGCAGGGTGTGGCGGCACTCAGACAGGTGTTTTCATCGATCACGGCTGAGAGTTGCCCCTATTCCTACAACTTCCACATGCACACGACGCACTCTGATGGGCAGTTGCAACCTGAGCGATTGATGGAGCAAGCGATCGCCCTTTCGCTCCAGGGGTTTGCAATTACGGATCACCATCGCGTCAGCGGCTATCAAGCAGCCCAGCAGTGGCTCGACGGTTGGCAACAGTCCGATGAAGCGATCGACCGATTCATTCCCCATCTCTGGATTGGCACCGAGATCACGTCCCAGCTATTAGAGACTGAGGTGCATATTTTGGGGTTTGCTTTTGACCCCAGCCACGCGGCGATCGCGTCTTACCTACAAGGCAGTGCACCTAGAGGCGAATCGGCTCAGGCGGCGCGGGTGATTTCTGCAATTCAGCAGGCGGGCGGTTTGGCAGTGTTGGCTCATCCGGCTCGCTATCGACGATCGTACCGAGAGTTGATCCCGGCGGCGGTGAACTGCGGCGTTGATGGCGTAGAAACTTACTATGCGTACAACAATCCCAAACCCTGGCGACCCAGCCCCGACGAAACGCAGCAGGTTCGTCAACTCAGCACCCAGTATCAGTTGCTTAACAGTTGTGGGACAGATACACACGGCTTGAGTTTGTTACAGCGCGTCTAGGGTTGGCGATCGTACAGCAACCAAAGCTAAAAAGCAGAAGCCACTCAAAAATGACTCCTGCTTGCTTTTATTATGAGAAAACGGGCGATGCACTCAGAAAAATTGTTAAGGATTGTGAATTGTCTGAATCATTCGCAGCGTTGCCTAAAGTACACTTCAGAAGGTGAAACGTTAAGGGATAGCGATCGCTTTTAGTTCAATTGTGAAATAAGGGTGATAAATCCAACGCAAGTCAGCGCAAACAACGCAACCATTCCCACCGATTGACCGAGGTGCTTATTTGAAGTCTGCATAATAGAACCTTAATGTTTTTGAAAGTTTCTAAAAGATATCAGGCTCCTATCAGAATCCGATAGAAAAGTAATGCAACTTAAGTTCTCGTTACTTAACTTAAGAATGCACTTATTTTCTAGCATTAGAAGTTTAGAGGAATAAGCTGAATGTGGGGGTTTACCTTTTCATCTGCCTTCATCATTCCTCACCCCTGTCTAGAGCATTCGGGTGAAAATAATCGTAAATTTGCTGCGCCAACCGAGGGCCCACACCCGGAACAGTCGCCAGTTGAGTTGGAGAAGCTTCGCGAATGTAGTCGATCGACCTGAAGGTAGCCAAAAGTTGTTTCTGTCGGTGGTGCCCCAATCCCGGAATCTCATCCAGGCTCGATCGTCTCATGCGTTCGGTTCGCTTTTGACGGTGAAAGCTCACAGCAAATCGGTGGGCTTCATCTCGGAGTCGGCGCAAAAGTTGTACTCCGGGCTGGTCAGTATCAGTCTGCAACGGCAACGACTCACCCGGCAAGAAAATCTCTTCTCGCTGTTTGGCTAGACTTACCACTTTCACATCTTCGAGCAGATTCATCTCGCGCAGCACAGCGACTACAGCCGAGAGTTGCCCTTTGCCTCCGTCAATCATCACCACATCGGGAAAATCAGCAAACGATGAGGTGTGCGTTTTGAGTACGGAAGACTCGCGATCGAGGGTTTCTCCGCGCGCTTTGGCCGCGGCATATTTACGAAACCGCCGACCCAACACTTCAGCCATGCTGGCAAAGTCGTCAGAATGACCCGATGTGACTTTGGGATTCTTGATTTTGTAATGGCGGTAGTGTTGTTTGGCGGGCAGTCCATCCACAAAGACAACCTGAGAAGCGACGGCATCTGACCCTTGAATGTGGGAAATATCGTAGCCCTCAATGCGGCGTGGCAGTTCTGGTAGATCCAAAATCTCTGCCAGATCTAGAACAGACTGAGCGGTACGATCGGCAAATCGCTGGGTTCGAGCCAGTTCATATTCCGCATTGCGCTCGACCATATCTAGCAGTTCGGCTTTCATTTGGCGCTGGGGGGCCACGATCGAAACTTTTCGCCCTTTGGCTTGGCTCAGATACTCGGCCAGCATTTCACTGTCGGGCAATTCATGCTGCACAATAATCTCAGCGGGAATCTCAACCGGATCAACCGTTTGAAAGTGTTCTTCTAAAACGCGCTGCAAAATGGCTCCAGGTTCCCCTGATTTGGCATCAGCGACGAAGCCTAACCGTCCGACCAGCCGACCCGCCCGAATCTGAAAAAGCTGTACACAGGCATGATCTTCATCGGCAGCCAGAGCGATCGCGTCTCGTGAAATAGTGTCGTCTGGCAAGGCCACCTTTTGGTCGGCACCCAGGGTTTTGAGTCCGGCAATCTGATCGCGCAGTCGAGCCGCATGTTCAAAGTTGAGCGCTTCGGCGGCTTTTTCCATTTGAGCGGTGAGCATTTCCTCTAATTCACCCGTCCGCCCCTGAAAAATCATCGCCACTTTTTGCATGGTTTTGCGATAGTCTTCGGGAGAAATCATTGACTGACACACGCCCGGACAGCGCCCAATGTCATAGTTTAGGCAAGTCCGATCCTTAAACAACGGTTGAGGACGCTGCTTGAGTGGGAAAATTCGCTTGACTAAATGCAGGGTGTTTCTTAGCGCCTTGGAGTCTACATAAGGGCCATAGTAACGATCGCGCTCTTTTCCCATGCGCCGTTTGCGAGTGATGAAGATGCGCGGATATTCTTCTGTCCAGGTGATGCAGAGATAGGGATACTTTTTGTCATCCTTAAGCAGCACGTTGAAGTGAGGCTGATGCTGGCGAATTAGATTGGCTTCAAGGGCCAGCGCTTCCGCTTCAGTGTCCGTAACAATGAATTCGATTTCGACCACCTGCCGCATCATCAGCGCAATGCGAGGCCGCGTGTCGTGACCGTTGAAATAAGAGCGAAGGCGCGATCGCAGCTTTTTGGATTTGCCAATGTAGAGAATCTGATCGCTGGCATCGCGCATGGAATAAACCCCCGGTTCGGGTGGAATTTCTTTGAGGCGAGCTTCCAGGCGATCAGGGTCTTGAATAAGCGGAATCGTTTTGGTGGATAGAGTCACAAGTGTTCCAGGTTGACAATCTTGGAGAGGATCGATCGTTTGCAAGAGCGCTCCACACTAAATTCTCAGTTTCTCAGAATCGCTCTGATTTAAAGGCTTCGTCTTCACATTTCTATCTTTATCTTAAATTTTAAATCAACGGAGCACCGGGACGGATCTCACGCTCTCTCCGTAGTGTCTATCCTAGTAAGTAGCAAATTAGACAATCACTACTGAAACCTATGAATCTTGATGAGTTTGAGAGCCAAACTCGCGACAGTTTAGAAAAAGCGCTGAATCAACTACAGACAGCGACTCTGTTGCTATCGGCATTAGAGCTACAAATTTTGGAGTCGGGCAACACGATCAAAACCCTCAGTAGAGTTATTGAAACTTTTGTGACTGAAAGACGGCAAGACGGCGAGGCTCCCCTGCGTGTTCAGCGATAGGGCTTTAGAGGCTGTTGACTTCTGAGCTTTGGACAGAATGGCCTTTTAGTCTAACGTCTTCATCTGATCCGTTAGCTGCTTTCACCCGGCTCTAACTCTTCTCGAATCACGTCAGTCAACTGTGAGAGCCGAATCGGTTTGACGAGATAGCGACTGGCTCCTAATTCTAAAGCACGCTGTTGATCACGCTGAAAGGCGTAAGCCGACACCACAATCACAGGCACCGATCGCCAGTCTTCTCGCTGTCGAATCTGCGTTAATAAGGTGTAACCGTCGATCGTCGGCAGCTTGAGATCTAGCAAAATGATGTGCGGCCGAAACTGCTCCATCACAGAGGCTAATTGTGTTCCTTCTGACAGCGCACAGACACTGTAGCCACAATAGCTGAGGTAGTCACCCATCAAGCGGCGGTTAGCTTCGTTGTCCTCAATGAGGAGAATTCGGGTTGGTAGTTCTGATTTTTGAACAGTCATCGCATATGCACCCTTGTTGACTATATTCTCGGTCAACGCTGTGACTAAATGGGAGCGATTACCTGAAGGGAAACTGGTCTGGCAAATCGCGGCTGCGTCTATTCTGCCTACACATGTATAAAAACTTACAAGTTGCTGCAAAGAAATGCGAAGATTTTCTGGGAGTTTCTACGACCTTCCCAACCTCTGATCCGCAGATGAAATGCCTTCTCCGGACGACTATTCCTATTATCAGGGTACAAATTATCAGGGTACAAAGTGTAGGTTAAGTAACCAAAACTGCGATCGGAGGACGATGCGGCTCCCCAAGCATGACGACAGAGCAGGAAATTTGTTGCGTTGCTTGAGCAGTAATATCACTGATAGACAGCCCCCCAGCGCTGGTGTGGCGGCGCGAAGAGCGAAGGATTACTAAGTCGTGAAGTTTTGAGGCGTTGACAATTGCCCTGACTACTTCATCATCTGGGAGGATTTGAATTTGAGGATCACACGAGGGGGTGATTTTGTCTGCTAGAAGAGATAGCTGAGATTCGATCCAGGCCATTTTGCTGCGAGACGTGGTGCGATCGCAGACATGGAGAAGTGTCAACTGTCCCTGGTTTTCGGTCGCGAGAATTTGAGCAAATTTCAAAACGGCGATCGACTGCTGACTTAAGTTCTCGATCGGCACCAGCACCCGACGCAAATTCATTGGAGAATCTAGCAGTCTCGAAACCGCTACGGGACAGTGAGATGCCCACAATACGCTGTCAATCAGGTTGCCAAACAGACGGATCGGCAAGCGCGATTGTCGCCCCCAGCCCATCACGACTAGACTGGCTTTTTGTTCGCGGCTGGCCCGACTGATGCCCTGAGCTACGTCGTCGTCGATTCGTAAAAGCGGATTGGCGATAACGGCGAGTTCTTGGCTGACCTCAGCAGCACTGGCAAGGAGAGATTCACTGCGCTGGATGGCTTTGTCCAATTGAGGAGCATCCATTTTGGCGTGGGCGTGAGCGATCGCCAGAGGCATAATTCGCCCGTTTTTATGACGTGCCAGCAGTGCAGCCATTTCTAACAAATATGGCTCTGTGCGGGGATTGTAAATCGGCACGACGACGACAAAAGGGTCTTCTGAATCGCTGCCCCATTCAGGCGAAGCTTCGGGGTCGAGGGCAACGGTGCCAGGTGTCGTTAACCCATCTGCAAATCGAGCCGTGAGAATTGGCCCCAGCGTCGAAGTGACGAGCATTAAGACAATTACGCTGTTGAGAACGGCTTCGGTGAGCAGACCTGCTCGATATCCAACCAGCGTTGCGGCCAGGGTAGCGGCGACTTGAGGAAGGGACAAAGACCACATGGTTAGGGTTTCTTGCCAGCTATAGCGATAAGCGAGCTTGGCCAAAAAGGCGGCTCCAAATTTACTGCCAATCAGCCCAGCGACGATCGTGACGGTCATTCCCACAAGTTGAGGTGACGTAAGGCTTTGCACAAAGGCAGGAATCCGAATCAGCAGCCCCATGTTGACAAAGAAAATCGGGATGAACAGGACGCTACCCACAAACATCACTTTTTCTTTGACGGCTCCGTCTCCGACGACGCGATTAACGGCCAACCCCGACAAAAACGCGCCCACAATTTTCTCAACGCCGATGAGTTGGGCCCCCACGGCTGCCAAAAATACAGCCAACAGCACAAATAAAAATTGACTTCCTTCTTCGGCGCTCGATCGTGCAAAAAAGGCCCGCCCTGCCCGCTCAAAACCAAACAGCACCACAACGCTATAGACTGCCAGCGACCCCAACAGGGTAAATAGTTTGAATATCGTGAAGTTGCCCGCATGGATGCCGATGCAGATTGCCAGAACTAAAAGCGCACCGACATCTGTGAAAATAGTTGCGCCGATCGTCACCGTCACCGCTTCATTGCCCACTACGCCCAACCGACTGACAATCGGATACGCCAGCAGCGTGTGTGAAGCAAACAGAGAGCCGATCAAAATCGAGGCATTCCAATCAAAGCCAAACAGCCGTCCGACGATCGTGCCTGTGATTTGGGGAACCAGAAAGGTAAAACTGCCGAAGCCGATCGAGCGATTTTTGGTTTTGAGAAACTGGTCGAGATCAACTTCTAACCCAGCGACAAACATCAGGTAGACTAACCCAATATCTGAAAGCAGCTTCATCGTTTCAGAGTCGTTGTGCAAAACTTGCAGCCCATCAGGGCCTAGGGCAACGCCTGCCGCCAACAATCCCACTAATCCGGGTAGGCGAATCCGCTCGAACAGAGACGGGACAAACAAAATCACTGCCAAGAGAATCAAGAAGGAGACGATCGGTTCTCCTTGCAGAGAGTGTAAAGCGGAGTTCATGCACTGGTGACGTAGAGGCTACTGACGACTGAGACCAATTCCCTTGGGGGCTGTAGGTCTGGCAGAGGAGTTTGGACGTTGGACTTTAGACAGAACAGCATCAAGGCTTCGGTCTTTGTCTTCTAAAAGGTTTAGCATCTAAAGTCTTTGCCGATTTTATAGCGCCAATCTAGAAATGGCGTAAATGGGTGAGCAAAGATTGTCAAAACTCAATCAATATCAAACTGGACTGCTTGAGAAACCTGTCTAGAGATGAATCTGACTGAGAATAATGCGTAGGCGATCGTAGTCGTCCTTGAGCAGCAAACTTAGCATTCGTCCGGCTTGCACGAGCCAGGGGCGATCGGCTTTGCGGAGTTGGTAGATCTCACGAATGGCGGCGGCTGTCAGCGCATCGACAGGGGCCCCATTGACCTGAAGCAGCGTTCTCAGAAAATCGAGTGCTTCACTAAATTGAATGACTTCTTCAGAATCACAACTGTAGACGGCCTGGTGAATCTGAGGCGGACGAGGTGGCAAATGTTGATAGACGGCTGCTCCCCCGTTGCGCTTTTCAGGATTGGGACGAAACCCCACGATCTCCGCCCGAAATTCGGTCTTTAGCATGGCAAAGATCTGAGGCTGCTGCTCTCGCAATTCTTCTAGCGACAATCCCAACGCTCTGGCTCGATGAACGGAATCGATCGGGCTAGTCGTCGCATGATAAACCACCGCGTAGATTAAATTCCCCGATTCCTCATCCGCAGACTTGACCCAACTCCCAAAGGGCGGCATGACCGGAAAGCTGAGATTTTCTGGCTCCAGACATTGAGCAAGAAATTCGGTCGTTGCTGTCTCGATCACTTCTGCAATGTGGTTAGAAGGGCGATTTTGGGCAGCAAATTGAGGGAGGGGAAGGCGCATAAGGGGTGTAAGGGATGAAGTGAATGATTTGAACGAAGGCTTCACAACACACCTTGGAGGGTTTTAATCTAGGATTTAACCTAAAATTTAAAACCCATCGCTCAAGCTATTTTGCTTTTTTCTTGCCTGCGGTGACTTCGACGAGTGCGAGTTCGGATAGGCGAAAGGTGACTAGTTTGTCCCAGTTGCCCCCTTCAAACAAAACAGCGACTTTGCCATCACTAATCCGTTGGACTAACCCCTGAAAGCCGTAGTAAGTATCGTTAGCATTGGTCACTCGAACCGCAGAACCTGGAAGAATCATAGTCATAGTTTGGAGAGCCTTTCTAGTAGTGTACTAGGCTGCTGTGATGTTTAGCTGATGTTTAGCCATTGAGGATTTGTCTTGAGTCGATGGGTGTCAATCAATCGTTCAGCATCACCCAATTCAAAACGCAGCCTGGTCGCCTCAAAACTTTAGCCGCTGTCGATAATTTGACACCGATTGCACCAGCCCGATCGCCAAAAAATTCATCAACAGGGCTGCATTTCCATAACTGAGCCACGGCAGCGGAATGCCCGTCACCGGAGAAAGATTGATCGTCATCCCAATATTGATCACGACCTGAAAGACAATCATCGAAAACACGCCGATCGCCAGTAGTGAGCCAAAATCATCCTTGGCATTCTGAGCAATCACCAACAGCCGAAAGCAAATCAATAAAAACGTCAGCAAGACGGCCGCCGCCCCAATAAAGCCCAACTCTTCACCGATCGCCGTAAAAATAAAATCTGTGTGCTGTTCTGGAATGAAGTTTAGCTGGGTCTGGGTGCCTTTGTGCAGTCCTCGTCCGGTGAGTTCGCCAGCGCCGATTGCTATCCGGGACTGAATCAAGTGATAACCCCCGCCCAGGGGATCGCGATCGGGATTTGCAAACATGATAATCCGCTGCTTCTGGTAATCCTTGAGCACATATTCCCACAGCACTCGCCCCAGTCCGCCTGCGATTAGATTAAGCACAACGGGTGCCAGATTGCCGTAAGTAGACCAGGGAAGGGTTCTCAAAGATACCCAGCCGATTATCAAAATCCAACCTGCAATGACGGCAATTCCGTACCCCCAAATTGGCAGCATCACATTAAACAAAATCGCCGAAATCACTGGAGAAACCAGCAGCAACAACCAACCTGGTTTAGCGTTTCCCCAATACAGCATCCCCATCGTGATCGACCCAAACACCAGAGACGTACCCAAATTTGGCTCCAAAAAGACCAGCATCCAGGGAACGGCTGCGATCAGTAATACTTTGACCATCGTGGGAATGGTGGATGCCGATCGATGGTGCAATAGGGCGGCGATCGTAATGATGATTCCCAACTTGGCAAATTCAGACGGCTGGACATTGAAGCCAAGAATACTAATCCAGCGCTGCGCCCCCAATTCTTCTCGCCCAACAAACATCACAAGCAGCAAAGAAGCGTTGGTAATTCCATAAATGAGCCACTTCCATTGCAGCAGTTGGTCATAGCGCCAGCGAGCAATCAGCACCGAGAGCAGCAGCCCAACTCCACCTGTGATCCAGTGTCGCCACCAGTCTGTCCACCCGGCGTTGAGTTCTACACTGCGAATCATCACGCCTCCCAAAACAGTAAGCGCGATCGGAGCCGCAAACAGCCACCAATCGACCTCTTGCCAGGGCTGTACCCAGTGTTTCAGGTTCGTCGGGAAAAAGGATTTTCGGAACATGGAGACGCTAAGGAAGATTAAGTTTGAAGTTTTGAGTTCTGAACATTATTTGTCAGTCCAAAACTTGACTAGGTGAGTGCCGCAATTGACACTTTAGCAGCAATCTGCTCGGCGATCCCTTTTAACGCTCTGGCAGAGGCACAATCCGGATCAGCGGCTACGATCGGGATTCCACGATCGCCCCCTTCTCTGAGCGGAATTTCTAAAGGCACACAGCCCAACAGTGGAATCCCCAATTCTTTAGCAGTTTTTTCGCCCCCAGCCGATCCAAAAATGTCGTACTGGCGATCGGGCATGTCGGGGGGAATGAAGTAGCTCATATTTTCGACGATGCCCAAGACCGGAACGCCCAACTGCTGAAACATCTTTAACCCACGTCGAGAGTCAGACAGGGCGACACTTTGAGGAGTCGTGACGATCACAGCCCCCGCCATCGGGACGGCCTGCGTCATCGTCAACTGAGCGTCTCCCGTTCCGGGTGGCATATCGACAATCAAATAATCTAAATCGCCCCAGGAAACCTGATAAAGAAACTGCCGAATTACTCCATTCAGCATCGGCCCGCGCCAAATCACAGGTTGGTCTTTGTCAATCAAAAATCCCATTGAGACGAGCTTGACTCCGTGATTAAAGGCTGGCTCCAAGATTTCTCCCTGGTTACCCTGACGCACGGTGATCCCCGCTCCTTCTAGTCCTAGCATCATCGGAGCGTTGGGGCCATAGATATCAGCATCAATCATCCCCACTTTGGCTCCCGCTTGTGCCAGAGCAACAGCTACATTCACAGCAACACTACTTTTACCCACACCACCCTTGCCGCTGGAAATCGCAATGATATTTTTTACGCCGTCGATGCCAGTGCGATCGGGCAGGGATTTTTGCTGCGGTGTTTCGGCGGTCACGTCTACATCAATGGTTTGCACACCGGGCAGGGTTTTGATCGCCCGCTCACAGTCTTCGACAATAAACTGGCGCAGCGGACAGGCGGGAGTCGTCAACACGAGGGTAAAGCTCACGTGACCTTCTTGAATTTTGACATTGCGAATCATGTTCAATTCCACCAAACTTTTGCGGAGTTCGGGGTCTTGCACAGGTTTGAGGACTTCTAAAACTGAGTTAGTGTCAAGCATTGTATTCTCTGCCCTACTGCGGCGATCGAGTCCAGGTGTATTGGCTTTTCGATCTTACCGTCAGGAGGGCGTATCCTTGGGGTCAGAATCATTGCAGAGATTCCAGGATCACGATTATCAAGGGTCTTTAAAAGTCAAAGCAGCCCCGATCGGGCGGTTCTAGATTTCCCGAAATGGACTGCTCGGTGGCTTGAGCCAAATCAGAGGCGACTCTCGCAGAATAAGGCTTGATCAGTGACCAGACTAACGGAGACAGCCACCCTTGCAGCGTCACTGAATACGCGACAGAAGTGCCACAGACGGTTGATTTGACCTGATACGTCACCCGCTCCTCGATCCCAGGTAGTGCCAAAATCCGAATGCTCAACAACTCCCGGTGATCAACCCGCTCAACAAAAATCCGAACCGGAAATGGCCCCAGTCGCGTCACGGCTTCATAAATTAGTCCCGGTTTGGCTACCAGCCCTCGCGGAACATTGGTGCTAGACAGCAGAGGATGCCACGACACATCTGCCAGGTCAATAATTTTTTTCCACAAGTCATCGACTGACGCAGTGCTGATGGTTTGATACGTTCTCGCCAGAGTATGCTGAACGCGGCGACGTTTGCGGCGAAGAAATCTAGATGGAAGCTTGAGCATGACGATCGCCCTCCTACGCTCGACCCAACAGGGAATTCATTATCCTAGACACGTCCATTCCTAAATTGCCATCTCCCTTAAGACTGCTGTTAAGCATACCCTTAGAGACTGAGCGATCGAGATCCCCTCTACGACGCTACGATCATTAGGGCAGGGTTTGAAGTCAAAAATTATTAACTGCTGAGTCACCACTCATTCAAGTTCACACAGGTTCATAGAATTTAACAGTAGCTCAACCCCTTGATTTCACTAAGCAAGAAGCCTTTTGGCAAGGAGTTAGCGAGTTGGTTGTCGTTACAATTCACGATAGTCTAAATAAGCGCATTAAATCGGGAAGCTCACAGTCCTCAAATTGCCTCTACAAAAGACTTTTTTAGGCACTGTCATTCTTGGACAACCGACTTTTCGCAAACTTTTGCAAACTCAATTTAGACCGCAAACTTTTGCAAATTCCATCTTTGACCGCGTAAACCTTTTTGATCCAACTTTCCAGGGAACTTATGACGGCCTTTTCCACTGAAGTCTCCACCTCTCAAGCGTTTCCCCCTTCTGATTCTCGTGAGCGAGTCAGCCACTGGATGAAAACTCTGCAAGACAAAATTTGCCAGGGGTTAGAACAACTAGACGGGGAAGGCAAGTTTCAACAAGACAACTGGGAGCGGGCAGAAGGCGGCGGTGGGCGATCGCGCGTCATGAAAGAAGGCAAAATCTTTGAGCAGGGCGGCGTTGGCTTTTCTGAAGTCTGGGGAAAAGATTTGCCCCCTTCGATCCTGGTACAGCGCCCCGAAGCGGGCGGACATGGCTTCTATGCGACTGGAACCTCAATGGTGCTGCATCCTCGCAATCCCTATGTGCCTACCGTTCACCTCAACTATCGATACTTTGAGGCGGGGCCCGTCTGGTGGTTTGGCGGCGGCATTGACCTGACTCCCTACTATCCCTTTGCCGAAGACGCGCAGCACTTCCACACCACGCTGAAAAATGCCTGTGACGCTCACCATCCTGAGTATTACCCGACCTTTAAGCTCTGGTGCGACGAATATTTTTACCTCAAGCATCGCGGAGAAACTCGTGGCGTAGGTGGGATTTTCTTTGATTATCAAGACACTCAGGGCATTCTCTATCCGGTCTCTTATCCTGGTTCTCAGTTAGATACAGCCGCTGCACAATATAGCCAGAAAGCCGGAGCCGTCAAGAATCGTACCTGGGAAGATTTATTTTCTTTTGTGCAAGACTGCGGAAATGCCTTTTTGCCAGCCTACGTGCCGATCGTCGAGCGACGAAATGGACTGGAATACGGCGAACATCAGCGCAACTTCCAACTCTACCGACGCGGACGCTATGTAGAATTTAACCTGGTGTACGATCGCGGCACGATTTTTGGGCTACAAACCAACGGCCGCACCGAATCAATCCTGATGTCACTCCCGCCAATGGTACGCTGGGAATACGGCTACCAACCCCAGCCAGGCTCTCCCGAAGCAGAACTCTACGACACCTTTCTCAAGCCTCAAGACTGGGTAAACTGGACTGCAAAATCCTAAAAGACCGCTTTTCTCGCAACAATGCTGGCTGATTCCTGGCTGATGGGCTGTTCTAGCACTCCGTCACCAGGATTATTTTATTCTGGTAAGATTTAGAGGATTGCCTGCGTGATCAAAGGAGACGATCGCGTTAGAAAAGCTCGCTCTGTGGGCATAACTGAGACTGTCATGGCCATGACCTGCTCAATCTTGAGCGCTTTTATCGGCACGGACGTTCAGCATCTACGGGTAAAGTGATTTGCCTTGCATCCCAAAAGGGTCATGTCTCGGCTTCTCTGCTAACCCAAATCCACAGCAAGAGGGGAGTCAATGGTTTACATGGAGCAGAAGTCAATCCATATGGAGCAAACAACGCACACGACCCACGATGGCACGCTCGTAATCATTCTCACTCCGACAGGGCGGCTTGACATCACGACAGCATGGCAGTTTCGCCTCAAGCTTCAAGAATGTATTGCCAAACTTAGCCGTCATGTGGTGGTCAATCTAGGGCAGGTTAACTTTATCGATAGCTCTGGGCTAACGTCTCTCGTCGCTGGAATGCGGGACGCTGATAAGGTCAGAGGTAGTTTTCGCATCTGTAACGTCCATCCTGAAGCTAAGCTAGTCTTTGAGGTCACGATGATGGATTCAGTTTTTGAGATTTTTGAGACTGAAGACGAGGCATTAGAAGGGGTGCCCAGGGGAGTCGCAAGTTAGACGAGCAGCATCGGTTCTCTTGACTGCGGTACAAAACCCTTGAAGCCGATAGACCAGACACATTGAACCGAAAACCTTAATGCTGTTCAGTCTAAAGTCCTTTCGATCTCTTCGAGTTACCCGCAAGGGGTCGCTTTGAGTTAGTCACGAGGGTCTCTTTGTAAATTCGTAGGCACCCATCACCGCTCCCCAAAGGGCTGTACCCGTGTTGGGGTCGATGCCTTTGTCATAGCTGAGAAATTTGCCAGGACTGACTTCAAAGCCTAAAGCAACCTGACGAGTTTCACCCTCGTATGAGAAGTAGCAGCAGGTGTCCGCAGGTGGCATTGCCTGAAAGCGATCGCTCTCCTGAGTTTTCTGGTGAGCAACTTGAAGAACACAGCCTGGTAAAAGTTCGATGTCTGCCTCTGTGATTTGCTGCAATCGCGCTGGATTTTGTCCGGCTCCCTTCACGGCTGCATAATCTTTGAAGCTGTAGTATTGCACCTTAAGCGGAAACGCCTCCTCGCCTGTCGGTTGAATTCTTAACAATCGCTGACGATAGGGTTGGTCAAGTTTCAGAATGTTGGCTTGTTCGGCAAAAATCGTGATGCTGTCTTCGGCAAAGAGCGCTACCTGACGGTGCCAGAGTTGTAGATGGACATACCAAATAGGGTCAGCGATCGCCTGTTCTCGGTTGTCAAATTCGCCTGTCAGATGAGTGGCCAGAGTTGTCAAAAAAGAAGGCATGGGCAAGTATAGAAGGAGCTTCTCGAACAAAGCTTACAGTATTCTCAAGACCTGATCGCCCCCTCATTTCCCTCTTGCCGTTCTCCATTCCTCCACCACTGATCGATCATCCTGACTACTTGACTCACCGCCGCTGGATGACGCGATCGCTTGAATTAGCCGAATCTGCTGGAAAGGCGGGCGATGTGCCTGTGGGAGCCGTGGTAGTCGATTCAAAGGGAAATTTAGTGGCAGAGGCAGAAAATCGACGAGAGCGTGATCGCGATCCCACGGCCCACGCTGAAATTCTCGCATTGAGAGCGGCGGGTCGATCGCTGCAAAACTGGCATCTCAATCACTGCACGCTGTATGTGACGCTGGAGCCTTGTCCGATGTGTGCAGGAGCGCTGGTTTTGGCTCGATTGGGGCTGTTGGTTTATGGGGCAGATGATTCCAAAGCGGGGGCGATTCGCACGGTGTTGAATGTGCCAGATGGTGCCGCTTCTAATCATCGGTTGGCTGTGTTGGGGGGCGTATTGGAGTCGGCTTGTCGTCAGCAGTTGCGGGATTGGTTTCACGATCGTCGCCACACACCGCTTTAGCGATACACGGCTTCAGCTACCAGACAAAAACTCACGAACCACTTGTTTAACATCTTCTTTTTTGCCATCGACTCGATAGTTGAGTTGCTGCATTTTCTGTTCGGTGATCTTGCCCCCCAAATCGTTGAGGGCTTGACGTAATTCGGGATGTTTTTGCAGGATTTCTTGACGCACGATCGCCGCCGCTTCGTAGGGTGGAAAATATTGTTTGTCGTCCTTGAGAACGGCTAAATCCAAAGTTGGAATCAAGCCATCTGTAGAGTTTCCAGCTACTAAGTCAACTTGCTTTTCTGTTAGAGCGCGATACAACAAACCCAGATCCATGACTTTAGGTTGACCTTTAAACTTCAAGCCATAAGTTTTTGATAAGCCAGGAAACCCATCTTCTCGATTGAGAAATTCAAAGCCAAATCCTGCTTGCCATTCGGGAGTATATTTCGCAGCTTCTGACAGCGTTTGTACGCCCAACTTGCGAGCGTCTTCTCCCCGAATAATCATCGCAAACGAGTTGCTAAACCCAAACGGAGCAGACCATTCCAGCTTAAAGCGTTGAGGATATTCTTCTTTGACTTTGGCGAATACCTGTTGAGCATCACCGACCCCTTGCGGGTAACTCGAAGAGATCGCAGGCTGCTTTAAAATCGAGGTGTAAGCCGTACCTGTGTATTCAGGATAGAGGTCAATTTCGCCAGTCTTAATCGCTTCATGACAGATAAAAGTGCCATTGAGATTAAAGCGACGATCAACCTTTAGCTTTGTTTTGCTCTCGATTTGTTGAGATAGAATTTCGCCTAAGATCACCTGCTCTGTGAAATTTTTGGTGCCAACAACCACGCGATCGCTACTTTGAGGATTGCTGTTTTGAGAACAGGCGGCGATCGTCCCAATCAAGACAAGAGGCAACAGGAAAAAGGAAAAAAAGTTTCTTAGCTTCATTTCTTCACCATAAGGCGACGCTCGATCCAGCCTAGAGCAAAATCGGCACTGAGAGCCATGATCGCAGCGGGAATTGCGCCAGCCAAAATTAGTTGACTATCGACCACCGCAACGCCTCGAAAAATCAATTCACCCAATCCGCCTGCACTGATCGTGGCCGCGATCGTCGCCAAACCCACCCCAATCACCACAGCTAACCGAATGCCCGCCAAAATCACGCCCGCCGCCAGCGGAAGCTCGACCTGAAACAACAGTTGGCGATCGGTCATGCCCATTCCCCGCCCCGCTTCGCGAATAGCCGGATCGACGCTGATAATGCCCACATAGGTATTACGAATGATCGGCAGTAAAGAATAAAGAATCAGGGCAACGATCGCCGATCGCGGGCCAATTCCCCCAATCCAGGGCACCGGGATCAAAAAGCCAAGCAGCGCCAAACTGGGCATCGTCTGGATCGCATTCGCAAAACCCAGAATTGGTCGGGTTAACTTTGGCTGGCGGGTGATCAAAATGCCTAAAGGCACCCCAATCAAAACGGCGATTCCGGTAGAAATCAAGACTAGAAATAAATGCTGACCTGATTTTTGTAGAATTTCTTCACCATAGCGAGTCAGAAAGTCCATGATCCACCCTTCACGGCTAAGAAGGCTTTGGCTTCGGGATGGGTCGATCGCTCAAATTCCTCCGGCGTTGCCAACACGACCAGCTCTCCAGCTTGCATCAAGCCAATTTGAGAACCGAGCCTGAAGGCTTCTTGAATGTCGTGAGTCACAAAAACAACGGTTTTGCCCAAACGCTGCTGAAGGTCATGAAATTCTCGCTGAATCTCAACCCGCGTAATCGGATCAAGGGCCCCAAACGGCTCATCCATCAGTAATAGCGGCGGATCGGCAGCCAAGGCCCGCGCCACCCCGACTCGTTGCCGTTGACCCCCCGACAGTTGATGAGGATAGCGATCGGCAAACGCTGACCCCAGACCCACCAGTTCCATCAGTTCCAGGACGCGCGATCGAATTCTCGCTGGCTCCCAGTTTTCTAACGTGGGAACGACACTAATATTGCGGGCAACGGTGAAGTGAGGAAACAAGCCAATTTCTTGAATCACATAGCCAATGCGTCGTCTAAGGGCGATCGGGTTCCACTTCTGCGTCGAAATGCCCTCAACTTGAATCTCTCCAGCCGTGGGATTGAGTAATCGATTGATCAGTCGCAAAGTGGTCGTTTTGCCACAGCCACTCCGCCCCAACAGCACCAGCGTTTCGCCCTGTGGAATGCCAAAAGTGAGCCGAGACACGAGCGATCGAGAATGCAGATCATAGGTCACCTCATGAAACTCAACTGCGTTCCCCATGCCAACTGCCTCGTCTCCTATGGCTTCAAGTATTCTAGAAGAGATGTGAGTCATTCTATGCGCCTGCTCACCCAACTGGGGGAAGGCGGACTTCTGACTCCCACCCTACCTTAAATTTAGATGGAACTCGATCTGGGGCGACAGTGAATGCGGATTCATACTTGCTCGATCGCGCCTGCTCAAAGGATTGCTTCAGTTGTCCGAATTGCCCAATGAGAGAAGCCGAGAATGCTGGTAACGGGGTTGATGGCTCAGAAAATTTTATGTCTCTGAGTACGAGGCGATTCTGGCGTTTTGGTTTGCTCATTGGCGCGATCGCTGTCGCCTACTTTTTGAGTGCCAAATTTGCCTTTTCCCTGGTACAACTGGGCACAGATGCAACAGCTTCGGCGTTCTATCCGCCTGCGGGCATCTCTCTGGCAGCCTTGCTGTTGTTTGGACGATCCGCCTGGGTTGGCGTGGCTCTCGGCGCTTTGCTGTTTGCGCGATCGCTCTCTGGCGTAACTTGGGTGACGGCGATCGGCGCGACGATCGGCAGTACTTTAGAAGCGGTGAGCGGTGAGTTTTTGTTGCAAAGAGTGGGCTTTCGTCCTTCCCTGCGGCGGTTGCAGGATGTGTCTTCATTTGTAGCGATCGGCGCCGCCTTCTCATCGGCAGTCAACGCCACAATCAGCACACTTAACGGCTATTTAGCGGGATTAGTGCCAGAGCAGGGACTTCTTGACAATTGGTGGACTGTCTGGCTGGGAGATGGCGTTGGGATTTTGGTCGTGACTCCTGCTTTACTGACCTGGTTGAGTCAGCCCGTCCAGCGTCGGCCGTCTGTGAGCGCTTTAGTGAAAGCGTGGAGAGAGCATCGATCGTTTCGACGGCGATCGGTCGAAGTGATGCTTTGGCTGGGGTTGCTGATTCTGTGCGCCTGGGTGGTTCTGGTTGCTCCGGGGCGATTGGGTGAGGATGCGTCTGGGCTGGCGCGATACCTGCTTCACTATTTGCCGTTTTTGGTCTTGGGGTGGGCGGCCTTGCGTCTGGGACAGCGGGGAACCGTTTTGAGCAGCTTAATTTTCTCAGCGATCGCCCTTTGGGGAGTTATCCAAAATCGAGACTGGATGCGGGTTGGCGATTCTCAGCAGGCGATTTCTCAGGTGCAGGCGTTTGTCGGGGTGACGACCGTGATGGCGTTGATGTTGGCGGCGGCGATCGCAGAACGTCAGCAGGCAGAAGATCTTTTACGCAAACAAGAAGCTAGTTTGACGAATGCCCAGCGCGTTGCTCAAATTGGCAATTGGGATTGGGATGAGTCTCCGTGTTCGACGCAGATATCGCTGTCCTGGTCAGACGAACTGTATCGAATTTTGGGATACGTACCCCGATCTCTACGCCCCACTCCAGAGAATTTTTTGCGACGGGTACATCACGACGATCGCAATCAAGTAAGACAAGCTTTAGAAAGGGCACGATTGTTGCACAAACCTTATCGGCTGTGTTACCGGATTGTGTTGCCCAACGGATTAGAACGCACGGTCAGCGAACAAGTCGAAGTAAATGGCATGAATATCACGGGAACGGTGCAGGACATTACAGAACAACAGCGGTTGAGTGAGCGCGATCGACTGCTCAATGAAATCACGCTGCAAGTCAGACAGTCACTCCAAATTGAGGAAATTCTCAACACGACCGTGGCTGAAGTGCAGCAGTTTTTGGGGGTCGATCGCGTGTTTTTTTCGCAGTTTGACGAGCGGGGCTATGCCAAAGTTGTTGCAGAATCGGTCGATCCAATCTGGCGATCGGTGCTGGGCACAGAATCTCCGATGAGCATTTTGAATGACGTTCGAGAGACGTTTGGGTTGTCTCATATTCGCGTCAATCACGATTCTGATCAGGCTGAAAAAACCCCTTTTATTAATGCTTACTATGAGCAATATCAAATTCGTGCCAGTATTGCGATCGCGATCTTCCAAGACAATCAAATGTTTGGTGTGTTGAATGTCAATCAATGCTCTGAGGCGCGTCAGTGGCAATCTTTTGAAATTGAACTGTTAGAAAAGTTAGCCACTCAAGTCGAGATTGCAATTCAGCAAGGAACGCTCTATCAGCAAGTTCAAACGCTGGCAAATAGTTTAGAACATCAAGTAACAGAGCGGACACTTCAGCTTCAGCAAAATATGGAGCAGCTTCAGTCCACCAATCAGGTGAAAGATACGCTTCTTCATGCCGTTACTCATGATTTGAGAACACCCATCTTGGGAATGCTCATGGTTTTGAGGCGGTTACAAAACAAGCCCGATCAAGAGATTGTGCTTTCGCGATCGGTTCTCAATTGCATGATTGAAAGTAGCGAACATCAAATTAGCTTAATCCGATCGTTGTCTGAAGCTGGCTCACAAGACACTCAGGAAAATATACTCAGTCGTCAACCCTTTCAATTGTCTGAATTAGTACGATCGGTGCTTTGTGATCTGCATCCTTTATTGATTGAAGACAACGTCCAATTAGAGACTTTGCTATCTGAGAATTTGCCGCTTGTCGTTGCCGATTCTACGAATATCCGTCAAGTTTTAGAGAACTTAATTACGAATGCAGTTAAGCATAATCATCCTGGATTGAGAATTACGATCGCAGTCGAATTAATCGATGGACTGCTGCGCTGTACGATCACAGACAATGGCGTAGGAATGAGTCAAGAACAATGCGCTCAAGTCTTTAAAAAGCCGTATTTGAGAGGATTTCACAATCACCACCTCACCGGACTTGGACTCGGACTCTTTTTGTGTCATCAGATCATCACAGCCCATCAGGGACAAATGGGAGTTGTCAGTTCTCCAAATCTGGGTGCAGCATTCTGGTTTACATTGCCAATTAGCAGGCTTTAAGCAATCAATTTTCAACACCCATTCTGATATTTGAAATTAGTAGCCATCTCGATCAGTTTCTCCTCCCAATACATCCACTGCATAGCGTTCGGGTGCTAACAAAACCTGAATTCCTTTGCTTCCACACAAGTAAGAAAGTGTTTGTAACAAAGCGAGTTCTTTTTGTTGATTGGGCGCTAACTCCGATCGCTGAACTCTAACGTCTTCGAGCAATTTGGGAAATAAAGGATCAGCCTCTAGAGAGTCCAGAAACTTCTCAAATCCAAGACAGCTTAAGCCATAAATCAGCCGTTTACTCAAGTTAGCGTGAGGGCTAAAAATATAGCCGCCATGCGTGTCAACTTTACCCGTAAAAAAGTCCAGACTCAGAGAAATATAGTCCCAAAAACTAAGAAAAGGTTTGTCGATCGCCTTGCTGACAATGCCGATCTCTTTCTCTTGTTGGGTCTTAGGATCAAGGTACTTTTCTTTATAGTTGGTACAGTCGAAATAGGTAAACAATTTAGCGATCGACTTCTGTTTTTCTCCCAGTCCAATTAGTTCTTGTCGAGACGCTAAAGAAGTCCTTTCTCGAATAAACAAGTAGTTCAAAAACGTTGAATCTTTAGCAACCAAATGATCATCAGCAGGTGTTATCAGTTGCCCAGTTTCTGATAGATTAACAATCCCGCCCAAATTACGCTTCCGGTTTTGCAGCTTATTTCTAACATTGACATTTCCCAGACGATAGCCCCCATCACGAGTTTTGGCAGGAAAGGTAAAGTAGTTGGCCGCCGTAGAAGCAAGTCGGAGCGCCATATCGCCCTCATTACAAAAGAGATAAGCTTCCTCAAATCGACGCAGAGACGATCGCAGCGTATTCGCTCGACCTGAGATAATCGACTCTGCGGGAATGTCAGGAGCCACCAAGACGAGCTTACTCAATCGAAAGACATTACCAATCTCAGACGAAGGGCACTTATCGCGGTTGTTGACATCCAAATTTCCGATCGAACCGGGGTCAAACACATCAGAAAGAATTCGCATGGCATTGGTGACAACAAAGGCTCCCATGCTGTGACCAATAAACGATAACCGCACTTTTCTTTGACTCCAAGCCGCCAGTTTTTGAGCGCGATCGTCGCCTTCAGATTGCTCAACTAGCGCACTATCCAACTGTCGAATTAACTCAACAAAATCTGCTACACCATAATTACTTGCTCGGAAAGTATCTCGAAAATAAACGGTCAATCTCAGCGCAACAATCGTCAAAATTGGCGCAACCGCAACCAGCGAAAGAATCAGCAAAACGACAAAACTAAGCAGCAGTTCTAAGCCAGTGTAAACCCTAGATAGCGTGATCAAAATACTGATTAAAGTGCCCACCACGCCTACAATCAGACCCACAATGCCCGATCGCGTCACAAGGCTCATCAGCTTGGGTAAAGCCTGTTTTGCTGCCGCTTGCTTATCTTTAAAGCTGCCCGATTCATCTTCTACAATTTGCTCAGATGGCCAGCGATAGCCGATCGCCAGCAATCCTTTAGGAATCTCTGTATAGTGCTGAGAAATATATTCACAAGTGCTTTTATACCAATACTCAGCCCCTGATCTGGGGGTGTTATAGCCGTGAATCATCACCAGAATTTCAGCATCTTCTTTGTGCTCTTTCAGGTATTGAGTCATTTCATGAATTGCCTGATCGGGGTCAACTTTTGGATCAGTTTGAGACCGATCTTCTACATTGATGGGGGCGGTGCTGACAACAAAGTAGCCCGGAAACTTCCCATTCTCCACAGCCAATTTTTGAATCGCGAGTAGATGGTTGCTCATCGGTTTTCTGAAGCGACGTTCTGCTATACAAATTTCGTCGCAATCATAGCGCCTTTGCCCCGATTCATTGCCAAACTCTAGAATCATTACATAAAAAATCCTCCCCATTGTGTCAACAGGGAGGAACGATTCGCGAGTCAATTAAGAATCAGCCGAACTTTACAGATCGTCATCGTCCATTTCGTCATCTTCATCGTCGTCGTCAACGCCATCATCAATTAGATCGTCGTCGTCATCTAATACAGGCGAGAACGGCTCGGCATCGACATCAGCGACCGGACTGCCAAAGCTCTCAAAGCTAAAGCTCGGACGCTCATCAAAGCTGTCTAAACCGTAACTGCGAGCCGTGCGATCGTCCAGTACGACATCGGTCAAATCTCCTTCGTCGTCAAAGGCGATCGACCCGTCGTAAGCCATATCCACATCCGGCGTACCCGATTCTTCGTAAGCGTTAAATCCGGTTCCAGCGGGAATTAGACGACCAATAATCACGTTCTCCTTGAGGCCTCGGAGCCAGTCGGACTTGCCTTCGATCGCCGCTTCGGTCAAGACGCGAGTTGTTTCTTGGAAACTTGCTGCCGAGATGAAGCTGTCTGTGTTGAGCGAGGCTTTGGTAATCCCCAACAAGACGGGCGTGTATTCAGCAGGTGCGCCCCCGGTAATCGACATCGCTTCGTTAACCTGATCGATTTGATAGAGTTCGACCAGTTCGCCGGGCAGCATGGTGGTATCGCCCCCATCGTCTACCCGTGCCTTAGAAGTCATCTGACGCACGACAACTTCGATGTGTTTGTCCGAAATATCAATCCCTTGAGACTGATACACCGCCTGCACTTCGTTGACGAGGAAAGTCTGAACTTCTCTCAAGCTGATCATCGATGCATCATGGATGCCGACTGCTTCACGATTGGCTTTGAACAGCACTTCTAGAAGCTCATGGGGGTTGGCGGGGCCGTCTGTGAGCCGTTCTCCTGCCAGAACATGCTGATCATCAGAAATGATCACGTTTTGACCGGGGCCGATCGGATACTCCGTCACCAGTCCGTCTGAGTCAACTACTTTCACTTCTACCGTGTCATCCTCGCCATAGACGACCTGAGCTTTACCGGGACGTTCTGCCAGCACACAGCCTTCTTTGGGCTTACGTGCTTCGAGCAGTTCTTCAATTCTCGGCAGACCTTGAATGATGTCTCCCGTTTTGGTGCGCTCAAAAATCAGCAACACCAGGTTGTCACCCCGTTGCACCAGATCGCCATCATCGACGTGAAGAACGGCACCCGGAGACACGCGATAAGGACGAGCAATCCGCATTCTGATCTGAGAATCGCTAACCTCAAGCACCTGTCCTGACTCTTCGAGGAGCATTCCCGGTGCGAGCTGTGCCCCCGACACGAGGAGATCTCCTGCTTTGACGGTGGGTGTTTTGCCTTTGGTGTCGATCGCGATCGTGTCCGCTTCTCTCACCACCAAAATCCGCCGAATCGCCTCACTGCCCTGGCGAATCCCCTGCACTTCTCCGGCTTCTTTACACTGAATTTCAGTCCGAGCGACGACGGCACCTGGGCCAATCTGGTCGCCATCTTTGACCAAAACGCGCGTGTGCGTACTGCCCTGAGTCGTGTCTGCTGAGATGTCCCGACGAATCACTAGCGATTCGAGAATCACCAGTTGCAGGCGCATCAGTTCTGGGTCAGTGGTGTCAGCAACCAGCTCAAT
>NZ_JBJPHU010000244.1:0-2800 GCF_052939515.1 Phormidesmis sp. 146-33 | reverse complement strand
TGCCAAACTTTAGCTCAATCTGCTGACCTTGCTCAAAAATGGGCGAACCGTGAGTCATTACTCAGGTCTGCTGATTGTCGTCAAGCATCTTTTGGAGGAGCGATCGCCGTTTGGCTCTCAAGCGGGCGGCTTCGAGTTCTTGAGATTCTTCGGAGAGAATTTCTAGCTTTTTGAGCCACCATTGCAAAAGGTTAGGAAATTTGATGGTTTCTTGAGACGCTTCGAGCAGTTCTATCGCACGATCGTGACAGGGAATGGTTTGCACAAAACAAGCGGCGGGTTGTTGCATCAACAGATTAGCTTGTTCTCGCATTTTTTTGCGAATACCCGTTGCACTGAGTTTTAGACAAACCGAACAAATATCTCCTTGTAGGAGACTGCGATCGCTATATAAAAGAGTGCGAATTTTGCCTGTAAAGAAAGGTTCTCGGCAAACGGTGCAAACTAATTGATCGGGGCAAGTAGTCAACTTACGCTCAAGGCAAATTCTCATTTCTGTCTCGGATCTGAGGTAAAAATTTGTTCTCTCTAAATCTCAAACTAACGAATGATGACACCTATTTTTTTGATATTTTGCAATTCTAAATATTAAAAAAAATCACTACTTATGTAGAGAATTGTAAACACAAGCAGCAGGGTGATCGAGAATCCACGCCATGACAACCAAGAGTCGTCCAAACCTCAAAACTTTTCTCGTCTAACTGCAACTCAAATCACAATCAGGGTGCCCCAAATTGATACGCTAAAAGAAAGCAGACTACCCGCCTTTACGTCATCTTGTATTCAAAGCGCCATGAAACCGCCCCTGTCTAGAGACGAAATTTTGCATCTTATTGACCACTGCTGGATGGTTGAAGATCCTGACAAAGACGAACATGCCTTTTTGTTTCGGATGATTCAAGAAAAACATCGGGCCCAATTTGAGCAGGCATTTCAAGAAACCGCCCCTGAAGCGCACGAGGCGTTTAGCCAACGTCTGAACGAATTAGCAGAACAGCGCGATCGCTCCGAACAAATTCTCTACTGGCTCTACCGAGATTCAGAACTGCGTAAACAGGGCAAAACGCTGCCTGATCAATGGGAACAGTAGTCTGCTCAAAGCTAACAAAACCAGGCGACTCTCAAAATCTCTCATTTCACAAAATCTCTCTCATTTCAACCGTTGGTCGTGCATTTTGGCTCAACCCCTACAGATAACGGTTTTGTTTAATTCACGTTTGTTTAATTCACGATCCTTAGCGAATTAGCGACAGGTGAGTAGTGATTATCAATGTGATTGGTTGATCAGTTCACTGGTAATGTTCATTCTAATCTGTTACTGATTAAACTTTTATCTGTTTGGAAGTTTAGAAACGGGTTGGCGCTGGGCTGTGAGGTTGTAATTTGCGATCGCTCTTCCCGTTCTCACTTCCGCAACTCCTTTCAGCATGTCTGCATTCACCTGACCGTTGAATCGAATGTTAACGTCTTGTCCGTTGATTGGTTGACGCTGCTCAAAACTAATGCGATCGCCATTCACCAATACTCGCGGAATGCTGATTCGTTGTCCCCCCAAATCAACCGTCGCCCGCACGTTTTGAAACGTCTGATCGACCTGCACTTGATAGGTTTGTGGCGACCCTGATTGAGTAGAAACGCTGCCCTGCCAGGTGCCCGAAACGATTGCTGGAATTACCCAAAGAAAAATTGTGCGCGGCCGCCCGCCATCCTGGACGAGAATGGTACGATCGGGTCGCCAATCGCCCATGCCAAAAGCGTGAGAGACAACGCGAGTGCCGGGTTTGAGTTCGCTCAGAAGTTTGGGCCGTAGTTCTAAGTTAATTTTGGGCAACAGATAGAGCGTGACGACAGAGGCTTCTTGAAAGTTGGTTTTGAATAGATCTTGCTGAAGAAACTGAACGCGATCGCTCACCCCTGCCTGTTTTGCATTCTCATTACTTTTGTTGACTAATCCTGGATTGATCTCAACTCCAACGCCGCGTTTCGCTCCAAACTTCTGCACGGCCGTAATCACCAATCTGCCATCTCCTGAGCCGAGGTCATACACGACATCATTAGCGGTGACATTTCCGATTTTTAGCATCTCCATCACCACCGATTCGGGAGTCGGAACGTAGGGCACATCCGGTTTAATGGGGACGGGTGTCGGAGTCGTCTGAGCGTGAATAAGGGGGGTCGCAAGCAAGGAAAACGACACAAACACGCCTAACGCCAGCTTCTTTCGCATTGCGATCGCCATAAACATCTTGATTCTTCTAGCGTTTTAATCTCATCAACTCATCTATCTCAATATAGATTTTCGAGTTTTATAAAAGCACTCTGTCCAGTGATGAGCGTGCTATTTAAGATTCAGTATCTTGTGTAATCCATTTGGCTACACTTTGGGGTTTGTAGGTTTCCATTAGCGTTAATAAAGATTGGGGGTCAGAGGATTCTAGAACGAGCGATCGATGTATAGAGCGCACCAGTTTCTCATTAACGGCGTGATCAAAGAAGGCCAGCAACGCATCGTAATAGCCTTCGATATTCAGCAGTCCGTGTGGTTTTTGATGTAGCCCCAACTGCGCCCAAGTCAACACTTCGCAGAATTCTTCCAGAGTGCCATATCCACCGGGCAGCGCGATGAATCCGTCAGATAGGCGGGCCATCAGGGCTTTGCGATCGTGCATTGAGTTCACCACATGCAGCGCCGTCAAATTCTGATGAGCCAGTTCTTTGTCCACTAAGAATTTAGGAATGACTCCATTGACATACTCACCGTCCTAAAGGAGCGGTGATTCTTGACGCTTCGCCGACTGAT
>NZ_JBJPHU010000243.1:0-2967 GCF_052939515.1 Phormidesmis sp. 146-33 | reverse complement strand
GGGGGCAGAAGCGCTGAAGAACGAAGCAAAAAAACCTCATCGAATTCACGTTAATAGGCAATAGGAACAGCCAATGAGGACGTGCTGAAGGCACAATGGTGAAAGCAGGGGCTAAATATCCAAATTCACCGCTGAATGCTAGTAGATGCATCTTCCTCAATGAAGGCCCTGTTCTCTAGAGACTATTGACTGACCTATGTGGAAACCGCTCAAAGAGCGCATCGTCCAGGGACAGCGCATCGGACTGATTGTTTTTGGTGTGGCGGGTGCCGCGATCGCCTTGCAACTCACCGGAGGCTTGCAGCTACTGGAGTGGGCCATTCTCGATCAGTGGTTTCGGCTGCGCCCACCAGAAGCCGGAGCATCTCGTGTGGTCGTGGTGACGATCGACGAAACGGATATTAGTAATCTCGGAGCCTGGCCCCTCTCTGATCTGACGCTGGCCACCCTGATCCAAAAACTTGATCATCAGCGGCCCAGAGCGATCGGACTGGATCTATACCGAGATCTGCCCGTCGAGCCGGGACGACAAGCGTTACTCAAAGCCTTTGTCTCAACGCCTAACTTATTTGTGATTGAGAAAGTGGTCAGTGGGGCAGACGGCCCGGCAATCAAAGCCCCCGTTGGACTAAAGAGCCGAGACCAGGTAGCAGCCAGCGATTTGGTACAGGACGGCGATGGCAAAGTGCGGCGGAATCTGCTCTCTGTGCGGGTCAATCGTAAATCTCCTGACAACCAGCCCAAAACCCGAACAACGCTGACTCTAGGCGCAAAGTTAGCCCTCGCCTACCTAAAGGCTGAAAACGTTTTGCCTCAGCAAAATCCCGATGGTCAACTCCGGTTAGGAAAAGCTAACTTAGTGCCGCTACAAGCTTTTGAGGGGGGCTACGTGCGAGCCGATGCGGGCGGCTTTCAGATCTTGTCTAACTTTTATCGCTATCAAGCCGGGACACCAACCGTTTCGCTGACTCAGGTCTTGAATGATCAGGTGCCAGCTAATCTGATGCGCGATCGTCTCATCGTCGTGGGGTCAATCGCCGAAAGTGTGAGCGATCGCTTCTATACCCCTTTTACAACAAATTCTCAGTCTGCCTGGTCTGGGGTCGAGATTCACGCGAATGTAGCCAACCAGCTTTTGAGTGCGGCGTTAGAGGGTCGGCCGCTGCTGCGGGGCGTTCCTGAGTTACTAGAGTGGGGCTGGATTTTGGTTTGGTCGGGCGTGGGGGCGGCCTTGGGTTCACGGCTGTTTTCGCTGCGCTGGACGGTCTGCGCCATTGGTCTGATTGGCATCAGTTTGGGAGGCAGCGCTTACCTGTGCTTTTGGCTGGGGTGGTGGGTCGTGGTGGTGTCGCCGGGGCTGGCGTTGGCTGGGTCGGCGTTGCTCAGTCGCGGACTCTTGATGTGGACTGATTTGAAGGTTTCGCACCAATCTTTAGCAGAGTATTCTAGAACCCTGGAAATCAAAGTCCAAGAGCGGACTCAAGAACTGCGAGAGAAAAATCTGGCTCTAGAAAACGCCAAACAGCAGGCAGAAGCGGCCAATCGCGCCAAGAGTGCCTTTCTAGCCAATATGAACCATGAATTGCGAACGCCCTTAGCGATTATTCTCGGTTGTAGTGAAATTTTGGGCTACGACCAATCGCTCAATACTCGCCAAAAAGAACGACTGGTGACGATCGACCACAGCGTGCAGCATCTTCTCAAACTGATCAACGACGTATTAGAAGTCTCCAAAATCGAGGCGGGAGTCGTCGCCCTAGAAGTGGAACAGGTTGACCTCTGGGAGTTGCTCAAAACGCTAGAAGAAATGTTTCGTCCGCAAGCCACACTCAAGGGGTTGACGCTGACCTTTGACCTCGCGCCCGATCTGCCCCACCGGATCGAAACCGATGCCAATAAGTTGTCTCAGGTGTTGATCAATCTGCTGAGTAATGCGTTTAAATTTACCGATCGCGGCAGTGTCAGTTTGCGAGTAAAGGTAGGGTGCTGGTCTCGACCTATGGAGAGCGAGCCGGAAAGCGTCGGCTCAGACGACTCAATTGACTCCGACTTTCCCACGTCTCACACGCTTCAGTTTGAGGTAGAAGACACTGGATATGGAATTTCTCCAGCAGAAATGGACAAACTGTTTGAGGCGTTTGTGCAGACTGAGGCAGGACGAAAATCTAAGCGGGGCACGGGGCTAGGATTGGCCATCAGCCAGCAGTTTGTCAAATTACTGGGCGGTGAGATTTGTGTAGAAAGTACGCGCGATCGCGGGTCATGTTTCTCCTTTGGCATCAAAATTCCTGGCTAGAGGGTCAGTTCGACAATTTTTTCGCTTCGTTGCCTAGCACGTCTGCCTCCCAAGCTGCCAATTCTGAGAGACTTTAAGGGATTTTCGGTGAAAGGCTCCGCACTGGTAGGGAATTTGGGGACGGACTGAACTGACCGCAGCGAGCGGTTTTATGGAATTTACCTTAAAGCAACGTGAATTCGATGAGGTTTTTTTGCTTCGTTCTTCAGCGCTTCTGCCCCCCAAACCCCCCAAAATTGGGGGACTTTAAGACAAGATTTTGGGTTCAAAGTCCCTCACTCGTGGGGGATTTAGGGGGCTGCCTAGATTAACAACCGCAGCGAAAGATTTCATCGAATTCACGTTAAAGCACGGTTCTCCGAACTTCTTCGATCGAAAGGTTATTTCAGAGAGTTTGCTAGAATTGAGGAGCGATTCACTACGGGCACAAAGTTTGATCGGGTAGGGGTGTAGAAGAGCCGTTGAGCGCACCGTTGGGCGCAGTTGGGCGGCAGAAAACACAGTCTGTCAGGCAGTCCTTAAATAGGGAACCCGATTCACGACCCTCTTCACGACTAGAGAAAACGGATCGAAGTATTTAGAGCCTTCTCCTACGGACTGTTGACGTTAGGCGGTCTTTCTCTGTGTCAACGGGGTTCAATTTTTGAGACCTCTCCAACCTTTGCCCCCGA
>NZ_JBJPHU010000242.1:0-2983 GCF_052939515.1 Phormidesmis sp. 146-33 | reverse complement strand
TAGTTGCTTGTACTACCTCAAACGTCCAGCAGCCCCCGACGACACCCGTTTCGACGACAACACAAACCACACCGACTAGAGTTTCCAGGGTGGTTGCGCTCACTTCACTCTCCGCCGATATCATTCACCGCTTAGATAAAACTAAGTTGATCGGAATGTCAGGGAGCCGATTGCTCAGTCCAAATCCTGAGTTTGCTCAAGTTACCAAGGTTAGTGAGGGACGATCGCAGCCTAATCTAGAAAAAATCGTTGCTCTCAAACCAGATTTTGTGATTGGGGCTGCCGGATTTCATGATCCGATTGTCAACAGGCTCAAGTCAATGGGTATCAAAACTTTATTGACAAAAGTGGATAGTTGGCAATCACTCAATGAGTTAACGAGTGCGATCGCAGCTATTCTCCAGTCTGATCCGCAACCTTTACTAAAGCACTATCAGACTTTTATCGAACCGACAAACCAGCCTGCTTCCACCTTAGTTTTGGTCAGTCGTCAACCAATTCTTGCTCCCAATAAAACGAGTTGGGCAGGAGATTTACTAACTCAGTTTAGGACAAAAAATTTAGTTGCTGAGTTACAGGGACAAAGCCAATTTGGAGGATACATTACGCTTTCAGCAGAGAAGGTTTTGCAGACGAATCCAGAAGTGCTAATTCTAGTTGATACAGGTCAGGGAGAAGTCGAAAAATTTAAATCAGAACCTTTTTGGAGCAAGCTTAAAGCAACGCAAAACAATCGAGTTTATACATTTGATTACTACGGCTTGGTAAATCCGGGAAGTATCGATGCGATCGAGAAGGCCTGTACTCAGCTACAACAGATATTCAGCCAGAAAATACCCTGAGAACTTCTCAAATCTGCGTAAGCAAGTTGTGAACTAATCTCAAAAGAAGCGGCTTTGACGATGATTGCTCGGTCGCGGGGTGTGTTGGAAACCAAATGCTTTAATCGAGCAGTTAGCACTGTAGCTTAAAGCCGAATCAGATAAAAATAAGAGCAATTGGAGGTTGAATCATGTTTCAGTTTGGCATCGAACATGAAGTCGCTTTTCTTAACAAACACGGGAAGTTTGCTGATTTTTCTTGCACTCAATTTGCAGACTTTGATCAAATCATTCGAGCATTACCCATCTACTCAGAAGACTATGCTCATTTGCGAATTGGAGATGCTGGAATTAAGCAAAAACGTTGGTATATAGAAGGCTTTGAGCGATTTGCAAACTCTGAAAAAGTAATCGATTGTGTCCCTAAAGGGATTGAAATCAGAACGACGATTCACTCGACAATTCAAGGTGCGATCGCTGAGTTGTCTCATAGTTTTGATTTGCTGCGAGAGGTCTCTACAAAGTTTGGGTTCACGCCCGTATTAGTCAGTTTCAATCCATTTCATACTAGCTTTTCTCCTGACCCACCGCTCAATGAGTACGAGATTCAACGCAGAAAAGCCTCACCCGAAAAACAGACGGCAAATATTCCAATGCTCACTTATGGGCCAGATCTCAACCTTTCAAGGGTAGGCTTGTCCACCATTCGCTTAATTGATATTGGTAAAAAACTGACGTTTTACAGTCCTTATCTAGTTCCTTTTAGCTTTAGTTCTCCCTTTCGAGGAGGTAGTTGTTGGCGCGGACTTTCAGCCCGAACGTTTGAGCGAACTGGAGCTAGACCTTCAGTCATGGTTTTTTTAGAAAGACAACAAGATTTGATTAAAAGTACGCCCTCTCTCACCAAAATTGCTCGCCTCGCGGCGGAAGTAGGCAGAATTGAGTTTAAGGCGTTTGATAGCTGTGATGATTTTGGACTTTATGCGGCTCTTTTGGCTTTATTGAAAGGCTTGATTTTAGAGGACTCTCTGACAGGTCGCGCCACAATTCCTGACGCAAAACTTCACCAACAAGCCGCGATCGCAGGTTTTGACAGCCCAGAAATTTTGCTTCCAGCAATCCAGGTTCTAAACGCAGCAGAAGCAGCCCTAGAAGGCGATCGAGATGTCGATTTACTCATACCGTTGAGAAAGTCTTTAGAAAACCAAAAAACACCTGCACATAGACTGATTGATACCTACAAGCAGGTAGGCAGTATCGAGGCGGCACTCCAACAAACTTATGCAAATTAAATGAGAATATCTTGCATTAGTCTTGCATTAGTAGAGTCATTGAGCTAACCTTTTGGTTGAGGAAGAACACAATCGATCGTAGGCAATACGTTGAAGCATCAGGGTTGGACGGATGCCTGCATGACAGTAAGAGATTTTTTTAGCTAGAGATTCAGCAGAACCTCACAGGAGCGGCTATGAGCCAATTTTTCTGTGCCCAGATGTCTCGCGAATCGGGAGAAGACATCATCGGCAGCGCCCCAGACCATCTGATGTATGTGTTGATTGAATGCCCCTATCCCTGGGCTGCAAATGAGTTTGATTCAAAAGCAGTGCCTCCTAATCTAAAAGCGTTCGTGGATGACCTTAAACAGGCAAAGTTCCCGATTCGATTTCTACTATTTGTGGGAGAACGCCACGCGCCAACTCGGACACGAGTCATGATTTTTCGCAAACCTCAAGGTCTGAGCAGGGGGTATCATAAGCGGGAATTTGAAGTGGGTACGATCGAACAGGTTGCTCCACTCCTTCAGCAGTATTTGACGAATAAAGGCTTAGACATCGACTGCCAAGAGACAACCACTCAAGACATTTTTGTTTGTACTCATGGCAGCCATGATAAGTGCTGTGCAAAGTTTGGGCACCCATTTTATCGTCAAGCGTTAGCGACTATCAATCAGCTACAGATTCACACTCAGATTTGGCAGGTCAGTCACATTGGAGGACATCGATTTGCACCAACGATCGTGACGTTTCCAGACGGTCGATACTACGGCGCACTGGATAACGCAGCGTTTACGGCAATCATGCAGCGAACGGGAGATATTCAATATTTGCAGCAAGTCTATCGCGGCTGGGGAGTTTTGCCAAATCAAGTTCAGGTAGTCGAAA
>NZ_JBJPHU010000241.1:0-2991 GCF_052939515.1 Phormidesmis sp. 146-33 | reverse complement strand
CTGCGGGTCCACCTCCGACAATGAGAACATTTCGACGCGAGGCAGAACACTGTGGCGGCTGTTGAAGACTGTTAGCAGTGGTAAAATGGCTCATCTTATCTCCATCCATCCCAATACTTTTTGAATGATTGCTTTCAAACGAACTATCACCTTGAAGTTTGATGAGTAACATCCCCACATGGGTCGAGGTTGCTACCCTGTTGTAGACGCAAACTTCGCCCGAACATTCGCTCTACCTGTTTACTTGTTCGTTTATTAATATTCTCGCTCACGCTACTAGCACAAATCAGTCTAAAATTTTAGGACTCTACCAGACATTTGCAGATGACGATCTCCAACAGTTTCCCAACCTGTGTTCTGAGGACATTGAATGGTGTGTCAACGGTCCCATCTAGCTCAAAAAATGCCAAACCTTTTACGGCAGAGCGGGCGTTCAAGACTTTCTCGACATTCTAGCGCTCACTTGGCAATTCAATCTTTTTGAGCCGCGTCAGTTCATTCAGGAGGGTTCAATTGTAGCGGTGCTAGGCGAAGAATCTGGATGCGGCTGCCTTCGGCAACAGCGAAGCTCCCGACAGTCTGGCATTCCCTTCCAAAACCGTTGGGCGCATGTGTTTGATGTGCAGGATCACGCGATCGTTCGATTTCGAGAATTCCTGTGTCACTGGACGGGCGATCAGCAACCGCCACCCATGAGTTGGTAGAGTTTGAAGCCATTATTTAAGCGTAGGAGATTCCCTCAGATGCCCCTCCCCAACGTTCTCAAAACGTCGCCTTTGTTGCAAAAACTACAATGGATACTTGACCCTGTTCAGTACATGGAATCCGCAGCACAGCAGTATCCCGATTTATTCACCGCGCAAATTGTTGGATTCGGAGACACCTTTGTATTTGTGCAGCACCCCGAAGCCATTCAAGCCATTCTCACTCAAGACCATACAAAGTTTTTTGCAAGCGGCAAAGACAATGCTCTCCTGCAACCGTTGGTTGGAGAACAGTCTTTGTTCCTTTTAGAAGGGCAAGACCATCGACAGCAGCGACAACTCCTCGTCCCCCCCTTTCACGGCAATCGGCTTCAAACCTACGCACAGCAAATTTGCAGCTTAACTCAAACCCTACTGAGCCAACTCTCGCCTCAGCAACCTTTCCTCGCCCGGACGCTAATGCACCAACTCACCTTAGAAATTATCATTCAAGTCGTCTTTGGACTGTCCCACGGCGATCAATATCACCATCTCAAACAATCGCTGACTGCACTGACGGATTTCTTCCGTTCTCCTGCGACGGCGAGCTTTCTGTTTATCCCTAGCTTTCAAAAAGATTTTGGAACCTGGACACCTTGGGGGCGATTTATCCAGACCCGTCAGCAAATTGATGCCTTGCTGTTTGCTGAAATTGCCGATCGTCGCGCCCATCCCAATCCCGATCGCACCGATATTCTCTCAATGCTCCTGCTGACCCAGGACGAAACGGGACAGCCGATGAGCGATCGCGCCCTACGTGATGCGCTCATGACCCTGTTACTTGCAGGTCACGAAACCACGGCTTCTGCTCTCGCTTGGGGACTCTATTGGATTCATAAAACGCCAGGGGTGCGAGAAAAACTGCGGTACGAACTGCATAGCCTCGACGAGAATGCAAATCCGCTTGAAATTGCCCGATTGCCCTATCTCAATGCGGTCTGCTCTGAAACCTTGAGAATTACCCCGGTTGCAATGCTCACGTTTCCCAGAGTCGTCCAAGAACCCCTCGAACTGCTCGGATATGAGTTAGAGGTGGACACGATCGTCATGGGGTGTATTTATCTCTTGCATCAGCGTCCAGAGTTGTATCCCGATCCGAAAGCATTTAAGCCAGAGCGGTTTCTTGATCGATCCTTTTCCCCTTATGAATTTCTAGCATTTGGGAGTGGTGCCCGCCGTTGTGTCGGGGATGCGCTAGCCATGTTGGAGTTGAAGCTGGTTTTAGCCACCCTGGTTTCTCAGGCTGAATTGGAGTTAGTAGATTCTCAGCCCGAATTAATGCGCCGTCGAGGAGTCACCCTGACCCCAGCCCGTGGAGTCAAGATGCGCTTAGGCGATTGTTAAAGACTTCTAATCTAGGACTGTTCGCCTTGCATACCAAGCATGAAAGAAAAGAGTCTGAAAGAACAATACAGGGGAATCAAAACCGCCAGATTCGATGATAGACGCGACTTCGTGAGGAGGGAGTACAGCAGCATTCCGACCATGAGAGTCGAGGAATTGTTGAATATCCTTATCTGGATATTCGGCATACTTCAGCATCCGAGTCCACATCTCGCGCAAGCTTTGATAGTCTGAAGTAAACATATCGGAAGCCAAATCCGCGCTCACCAAATACCCTTGAGGGCGAAGTCGTGCAGCAATTTGACTGAAAAATTCTCGGCTCTGGGCTTGCTGCATGAAGAAGTGAGAAACTAGTAGGGAAGTCGCTGCATCGAATGGCTCTGATGCAGGCAATGAATCGAGGTAGCCTTCGTGCCAGGTGCAACGGGATGCAACTCCACAGGCTTCCGCTTTCCGACGACAAGTATTAAGCATCGCAGTAGCAGGCTCGATCGCTGTGAATTGCCACTGTGGAAATTCTTGAGCCAGATAAATCAATTCCAATCCAGTTCCGACCCCAACACAGAGGACTCGCGCGTTTGCAGGAAGTTCAGAAAGAACCAGGCGGGTTAGTAAATGAAGCGTGTCGCGCAGTGGAGCTACTTTAGCGGCTCTCGTGTCGTAGGTCGAAACACGCGCTTCGTCAAAGACAGTAGCGGCTCTCGTGTCGTAGGTCGAAGCACGCGCTTCGTCAGAGACAATTGATTGCTCTTGATTCTGCATGAGACAGTGAATAATCAGGTTCTTGCTATTCTACACGATCGCTATGAATCAGAACGGCTGATACCGAACGGAAAAGTAGAAGCCATTAGGGGCTTGCGGAGAAATAAACTCCCAGTCATTCTAGAAGCAAGCAGAAACGCGG
>NZ_JBJPHU010000043.1:0-49949 GCF_052939515.1 Phormidesmis sp. 146-33 | reverse complement strand
CCGACAGATCCAGCACTTTACAACCTTTTGCCAATAGGGTCGGAGCCATTTTGTAGGCCAGTCCATTCGGCAGCGAGAGAAAGACAGCTTGACAGCGATCGGCAATTTTGTCGAGGTCGATCGGCTCGATCTGCTGACTGACACGATGGGCCAGATGAGGATAGAGACTCGAAAATTCTTGACCTGCGCTACTGTCGCCGCCTAGATAAACCAATTCCAGGTTTGGGTGATCCATCAGCAGGCGAACCAACTGCACCCCACCATAGCCTGATGCGCCAACCACACCCACGGGTACACGCCCTAAATCACCCATGTTTTTTGACCCTTATGACAATTGAACGGCGAAACTTCTGCTGCATTGTAATGCTGAATCGGGAGATCTTAAAGAAGATCTGGTATGCCCAAAGATATAAGACTTTAGACCGAAGAAATCGTGATTCATCTTAAAACTTAAGGTCTTTGAAGTCTAGTGTCTAAATGGCAGAGGTTTGGATGCGATCCCTGACGAATTTCTCAAACAAGTTGTCCCCTACTCTAGCGGTAGTTCACCCTACCTTTGGCGTTGTACGATACTCAGAACAGCCCGTTTGCAGAATCGAAATGATGATTTTTACCTGGTTGGTGGTGGCTTGGCTGGGCGGAACGGCGGCAATTTTGGGCAGTTTGATGACGATCGCCACCCTGCTCCTCTGGCTCGTTCCCCAAAAATCTCCGTCCTGGCAAAATCGCTTAAAACTACTGGGCGTGTCTTTGGGAATGGCGATCGTTGGTTTTGCGATACTGCTCACCGTTCCGTTTCCCACCATTAGTTCACACTAAATAGTTCACACTAAATAGTTCATATTGAAGTGAAATTCTCGTCTTAAAGTCCCCAGAATTGGCAGCTTGGGAGGCAGAAGATTTGAGCAACGAACGGCAAAACTTGATCAAGTTGACTAACGCCCAGTCCAGCGTAAAACAACGACTTCCTCGCGCAGTTGTTCTTTAGTGGCGGTTGCCAGTCGAGTCCGAAAAAGATCGATGTTGACGACCTCATAGCCGAGCGATCGAGCAATATCCGCCAGCAGTTGTCCTGTGCGAATCATGACGCGCAAATAGGAAGCCTGATCCCCCACAACGTAGGCCAGTTGGGCACCTGGACGCAAAGCATATCTAAGATCCGCCAGATGTTTTGCCATGCCGCCAAAGTAAAGTTTTGTGGCTCTAGCATAGACCCGCTCAAATCCGCTCGTCTTGCCTAACTCGATTCGTCGGGCTTCGATGTCGTGGGCGATGCGCTGAATTTCGGGATGGTGCGCTACCCATTGATCGTCGTTGTCGGCTTTATAGACGTTGCGAGAATTCGATCGCATTAAGCCTTCTTTCATCGCTCGCAGTTCTGCTTTGTCGCGAATAAAGCCTAAAATCACCGATTCTAACCGAGTCGCGCGCGTGTAGTCTTTTTCGTTGGGGTAGGGCGGCGACGTGATCACAGCATCGATCGAGTCTGGCTCTAAGACTTTGAGAATGTGGCGCGAGTCAGCGTGATGAACCGTTGCGGCTGTGTCAGAAAGGGGTTGAAGGTGCTGGAGATCTTGCGCGATCGCTCCCATTGCGTCGAGCCACAGTTCCACCACGGGCGCATCTTGTTTGGGCTTGCCGACACAAACTTCGGGGCTAAACTGCAAATTGCCGACCGAGTAAACTAATACTTTTGCCAACGCTAATAATTCGTGCTGACAGTAGGGCGATTTGTCTTGTTGAATCTGTTCTAGCAAGACGAGCGTTTTGTGGAGCGGAAGCGGACTAATGGAATTTTTGAGCAACAGTTTGAGGCTGTCTTCGGGGAGCGATCTCAAGGAGATATCTCCTTCAGCGTTCAACAGGTTCTGAGTTTTTTCAGCGATCTGATGGGCATGGCTCAACAGTTTGTCAGCATCGGGAGTCCAATCGACTTTTACCGTCCCGGCAAACCAGGCCATCAAATTTGCCTCAACGCCGACACTGGGAATGCCCTGTTTTTTGCATTCGACGATCGTCGTCCCGGTGCCACAAAAGGGATCGAGAACCGTTTGACCAGACTCAACCCCAAATTTCTGCAAATAATCCTGCACCAGATGCGGCGGATAGGACAGCACAAACCGATACCAATCATGAGCCTTTCGATCTTGATCACGAAGATGATTGAGGTCTGAATTGCGGTGCTCGATCTTGAGATTGGGAATGAGAGGCTGTAGGTATTGCAACGGCTCTGAAGCTGGCGTAACTGGCACTGCCATTGTAGTAGAGCAATTGCTCTCTCAAAAGTTTCTTTTTCTACACGGGCCCCCGAAGTCTGATTTGACCTCTACAAATAAGCGGCGATCGTGCCCACAAATAGCTGAAACGCTCCGGGGGTGAAGTGAGGATTTAGGCCGCCGTCGTACTCAAATTTGCTCAACATTAATTGCAGCGATCGAATGCTGTTTTTGTTAATTAAAGAATTCTGCAAGGTTTTGGCGCGAAAGACAGGAACCAACTCAGTAAATGGAATCCGCACGGTAATCCATTCCCCACTCGCGGTATCAAAGGAGTGAGAATAAGCGATGCTGTCCCATTTGTCGTCGTCGCGAATTAGAAACTTATAGCGGTTGCCGTCGCCTTTTAGTCGAAGCTCAATTCCTGTGAAATGGGAGAGGTCGATCGCTGGCTCAAAGTTGCGCGTCCGAATCGAGGCAAAGCCACCTGAATTGGCTGTAGACACATTGCCTGTAAACAAAGCTGCCCCGTCCACAAATTGTACCGAACTCGCACTCACGCCTCCCATCACCACATCATCCAATGCGCCCCAACTGGTATTCATTTCAGACGCTTTGGCAAAATCAAACAACAGTCCCGACTGAGGATCGATCGCCTGCGATCGCACCGTTCCACCTTGAAACATTTTCTGAATCCAGCTTACAAATGGGATCACTTCAAAGTATGCCAGCGTTTGTACAAACCGACCTGCATCCCACTGAGTCCGTTTTTCTTGAGTCATGACTTTCCCGACAACACGTCTACTTCTAGCTTAACGCCAAGGCGATCCGGCGATTGAAGGGTAACAGAGGTCATGTAGAAATGCCTTAATTGTTAAGCCCACATAGATGCGAGATTCAACAAGTATGTAGAAATGCTACACGAATTGCATGATCACCTCATTTTCATCAGAACACACCAGATTGATCTCTGAATATATAAAAATACTGTTAACACTTATAACTCAGGCAATATTCTGTTGATAATAGATCAGGTTAATTACTTAACACGCTCTTGAAGATAGGTTAGCCCACCAGATACTGAGCAAAACACCTCATGATGAGCCATGATTCTGTTAGAAGAATTCTTATTCTGGCTGCTAATCCCAGAAGCTCGACTCCTTTACGTTTGGATCAGGAAGTTCGAGAGATTGACGATGCGCTAAAAGGTGCAAGAAATCGCGACCAGTTTGAACTCAAGCAGAAGTGGGCAGTGCGTCCCAAAGATATGCGACGATCAGTTTTGGAGTTCGAGCCGCACATCGTTCACTTCTCTGGACATGGGGCAGGAACAGGAGGGTTGGCGCTAGAAGACGAAGCAGGTCAAGCAAAACTGGTAAGTGCAGAGGCACTGGCAGGAATGTTTGAGTATGCTGAGCAGGTGGAGTGTGTGCTGCTTAATGCTTGTTACTCTGAGGTGCAGGCAGTTGCGATTGCACAACATATTCGCTACGTGGTTGGGATGAACCAGGAGGTTGGAGATCGGGCAGCGCTGGAGTTTGCAATTGGGTTTTACGATGCGCTGGGAGCGGGTAGATCAGTCGAGCGAGCATTTAAGGAGGGCTGCATCAGCATTCGCATGGCAGGAATTGCAGAACATCTGACTCCGGTGCTGAAGTGCCAATCTACTGGAAAGGCGACGGTCGTTGAAACAACTGCTCAATCTAATCAAAAATCACTTCCTCAACCATATCAACCAACTCAAATCGATCGTCTACCCTCGATGGACTCTTTGAAATTAGATGAACCAGAAGGGCAGATTCCTTTGGACTCTCCTTTGTATGTAGAGCGTCCACCGATCGAGAAGCGATGTTATGAGACGATCATGAAGCCGGGCGCATTAATTCGGATTAAAGCTCCTCGGCAAATGGGAAAATCTTCACTGATGCTGAGGATTCTGAATCATGCTATTCAGCAGGGATACCGAGCTACCTCTTTAGATTTACAGTCAGCCGGAAGACAGGTGCTGTCCAGCTTAGATAGTTTTCTGCATTGGTTTTGTGCCAGGGTGACTCGCAAGCTGAATTTAGCAGATAAGCTGGAGGACTACTGGAAAGGCGCTTTAGGAAGTAACGATAAATGCACCGACTATTTTGAGCTATATCTCTTGCCGAAAATCAATGGTGTATTAGCGCTCTGCTTGGATGAAGTGGATGAGTTGTTTAAGCATCCCGCGATCGCCAATGACTTTTTTGGCTTACTTCGAGCTTGGCATGAGGAGTCCAAAATCAATCCAGTCTGGAGAAATCTTCGCCTAGTGATCACTTATTCCAAAGAGGTGTATGTCCCTTTGGATGTGAATCGCTCTCCTTTCAATGTAGGCGTTCCTATTGATCTCCCTCAGCTTACTCAGAAGCAAGTTGAGAATTTGGTGCAACGGCATGGCTTGAGTTGGGTTGACACAGAGATCGCTCAATTAATGGTGCTGGTGGGTGGACATCCCTATCTACTGCGAATGGCGCTTTATCACATTGCGCTGGGAGACATTAGTCTGGAAAGACTCCAGCAGATCGCACCGACAGCAGAATGGGAATATGAAGGGCATCTCCGTCGCCATTTGCTCAACTTAGAGGAAGACGAAGCCTTGATTACTGCGATGAGGCAAGTTGTAATGAGTGACAAACCAGTTCGCATCAAAACCGCAGCAGCTTTTAAGCTCACTTGTATGGGACTGGTACGCTATCAGGGAAATGATGTCATACCAGTCTGTGATTTGTATCGCCGTTACTTCAAAGAACGTTTGGGGGTGGGCTAATGACTATAGAGCCAGAGTTTCCCTATGAGTATCAGGTTGGCGGCAGCCTTCCAGTGGATGCACCTACTTATGTTCGACGGCAAGCGGACGAAGATCTTTACCATGCTCTAAAATCAGGAGAGTTTTGCTATGTGCTAAATTCTCGGCAGATGGGAAAGTCTAGCTTGCGGGTGCAAGTAATGCAACAATTGCAGACGGAAGGAATTGCCTGTGCCGCGATCGACATTACCGCGATCGGCACGTCAGAAATCACGCTGGAGCAATGGTACGTGGGCATGGTCAACCGGATTGTGCGACCATTGCGATTGCAGCAATCGTTTGATTTGAATGCATGGTGGCAATCGCAGCATTTGATATCCTGCGTGCAACGGTTTGGCACATTTCTGGAAGAGGTGCTGCTGGAATTGGTGTCACAGCCGATCGTGATTTTGATTGACGAGATCGACAGTGTGCTGAGCTTGCCGTTTAACCTGGACGACTTTTTTGTGCTGATCCGAGAGTGCTACAACCAGCGGGCAGACAAGCCAGCCTACCGTCGCCTAACCTTTGCGTTGATTGGGGTCGCAACACCTTCAGATTTAATTCAGGATAAGCAGCGTACTCCATTCAATATCGGTCGCCCAATTCAGCTAACGGGCTTCCAACTTGAGGAGTCTGAGCCGTTAGCGCAAGGATTAGCCACCAAAACAACTGATCCGCAAGCAGTGATGCAAGTCGTACTGTATTGGACTGGAGGACAACCGTTTTTGACCCAGAAAGTTTGTCGGCTGATTCTTCAAGCAGAAGATGTAATTCCGGCAGGGCAGGAGACAGCGTGGATCGAGCATCTAGTGCGAACCCGGATTATTGAGAATTGGGAAGCACAGGATTCGCCAGAGCATTTAAAGACAATTCGTGATCGTATTTTCTATGCCAATGAACACCGCACTGGACAACTACTAGGGCTATATCAGCAGATCGTCCATCAAGGGGAAATTGCCGCAGATGATAGCTTGGGGCAGATAGCATTGCGGATTGCAGGACTGGCGGTAAAGCGGGAAGGAAAGCTACAAGTTTTCAATCGCATCTACTCTCTGGTGTTTAATCAAGCATGGATTGATCGGGTACTGGCAGATTTAAGACCTTATGCGGAAACACTTAATGCCTGGGTGACCTCAAAGTATCAGGATGAGTCGCGATTACTTCGAGGTAAGGCGTTACGAGACGGTCAAACCTGGGCGAACGGTAAAAAGTTGAGCTACGTGGACTATGTGTTTCTGGCTGCCAGTCAGGAGTTGGCAAGAAAAGACATTCAGAGAGACTTAGAAGCCCAGCAACAAGCCAATCAAATTTTAGACGAGGCTAGACACAAGGCAGAACTGGCATTAGAGGAGGAAATAAATGCCAATCAGAGATTAATCCAAGCTCAACAAGAGACGGAACGCATTATTCGTAAAGGTCAGGCTGTGCGAATATTGACACAGTTTGTTTCTGGAATAGCTGTGGTGCTGGCTGTTGGAGCGGTTCTATATGCAGGCGATCGATTTCTTGCGGCAAGTGAAGAGGAATATCGAGCTAATCAGTTAACAGGAGAGGCAAATTTAGCTAAAGAAGAGGCAAAATCAGCTAAAGAAGAGGCAAAATCAGCTAAAGAGCAAGCTAATTTTTTTCAGACAGATGCACAGAACGCAAAAGAAATTGCAGAGCAAGCCAGGACATCTCTTAGCACTGCCGTAGTAGAACTGCAACAAGTCAAAAGGGAATCTAATCAGCAAATCTTAGCAGCAGGTCTAAAGGTACAAGCAGCAAGAAAGCAAACGGATGAGTCAGAGTACAAACAACAGGTGGCTGAAGAAAAAATTGAAGTGGCAAGGGCAGAACGTGACTATGTGCTTCGTGAAACAGAGATTCAATGGGCGGGCATCAATGCACTGCGACGATTTGAGACCAAAGAAGTAGAAGAAATAGATTCATTAATTGAGGCAATGGAAAGTGGACAAGCATTGCAAAAGTTAATTAAGCAAAATTCTAAAGCTAATAAAGCTCACTCAGCGAGTGGTTCTGTGCTAGCTCTTCAGCGAATTCTTGATCAAATTCGCCAGATGAATCGGTTTAAAGTAGAGCAAAATATCGGGCGCGTTACAAGTTTCAACCTTAGCCCAGATGGAAGATATTTAGCAGTGGCAAGTAGAGAGGGAGGAATTGAAAGCGTGATTTGGGTTTGGGATCTACTTGGCAAATCTTCACCGCAACGATGTCTTGTCAACGGATTAGTCACCAGTGTTGGACTTAGCCCAGACAACACATCTCTTGCCTTTGTGAGTACAGATGGTGGTAAAACCAAAATGCAGTTTTGGAATTTGCTGGCTAATCAAATCACACAACCGTGGTTGATAAGTCCAAAGAGTGAAACTCAGAACCTAGTCACCAACTTAAGATTTAACCCCAAGCAGAAGCAGATTGCTACGCTAGAGGACAACCCATCAGAGGCAGCAACAATTACTGAGTCCACCGTAAGACTCTGGGATCTTGATGGAAATGAACAAGCCCACTGGACTATTGATACGGAAAGAATGTTCAGTATTGAATTTAGTCCCGACGGGAAAGCCTTAATGACCGCAGGCAAGGGCGGAAAAGTACAAATCTGGTCTCTTGATGGACAGCTAAAGAAAGAATGGAATACAAATCAAGGCTCGGTAAGAAGTATAGCTCTCAGTCCAGATGGAAAAAGGCTCGTGACAGTCGGTGATAATGGCTTGGGAGGTGATGTACGGATCAATATCTGGACAGAGCCACTCTCAGGAAGATTTTCCAGATCGACTACCTTGGTTGTGGGTAATGTCGGAATTATGAAAAGTATTAGTTTTAGCGCTGACGGAAAACGTATAACTGCTATTGCTCAGAATGGCACAGTGCGAGTGTGGAATTTGCTAGCAAGACAAAATACTTTATTTAGCGATTCCCACGATGCTGCTTTTAGTTCAAACGGGAGTATTGCGATCGCTAGTAAGGGTAACGTGACGCTCTGGGGGGTGTCAGAAGAGGGGAAACAAGATGCAGTTTTGAAACCGTTGTCGTTAGCTGCGAAGTTGACAAATTTAGGACAAATTAGGAGTGTAACCTTCAGTTCTGACGGACAAATGCTGGTAACAGCTGACAAAGAAGGTACTGTAAGATTTTGGAATCTTTCGGGTGAAGAGATTCGAGCTTCGCTTTCAGTGGGTCTGACTAGAATTACAAATATTAGGCTGAGTCGCAACGGTAGGTATTTACTTGTCGTTGGTTTCGATGAAGTCAAACTTTGGAACTTAGCCAATCTGGAAACCATTCCAATGGAAAGCAAAGTGTTGATCTCTGGTGCAAGCTTTAGTCCCCGTGGAGAAAAGCTGATCGTTGCAGAATCCAGCGGTGTAGTCCGGCTGTGGGACTTGTCCGGCAATCCCATCTCTCGACCGATCTTGAGAGGTCGAGAAAATTGGATCACAAGCTTGAGCTTTAGTCCAGATGGACAATCGTTCGTTACCGGAGTTAATGATGGTTCAATTCGACTCTGGAATTTATCTGGTCAACAGATTGCTCAGTGGGACGGTGAGCAAGAGGTTAATAGCGTGAGCTTCAGCCCTGATGGACAACAATTCCTCACCTCTGGGAAGGATGGAACTGTGAAGCTCTGGTACATTGAGGACGTTAATATGCTGCTGAAACGCGGTTGTAATTGGCTTAGTGACTATATTAACAGAGGTTCCCAAACCTCAAGTGTGAACAAAATCTGCCCCATCGATCAATCTAGCTCCAGTGCAAGCGTTAATCAATAGAAACAGGAATGAGCTTAAGTAAAAGTGTAGAATGTGTCAAAAACTACTTAGGAACGGGAACTAAATAACATGGAATTTTGTAGGTTGGGTAAAGCTTTGCGAAACCCAACAATTGCTGAGGTGTTGGGTTTCATGCTTCAACCCGACCTAAGAAGTTATTTAATTCGCGATCCTTAGTTTGAACATAATGAACTCAATGTTTCTTCTTGTGTCTGCGTCTTTAACGCTAATTCTATTTAAGTAACTTAATGCAGACTTTAGCAAATCTATCAATCTATCCTGACTGGCCCCTCGACTCGCGGCTTCCTCATATGCCTTTTGAAAGGAAACACCTGCATTTTTAAAGAGTTGATCCTCGGTCAGACCTAAACTGTCAAGTAACACAGGAAAGCTAGATCTATCCTTCAAGGCTGATACTGATAAATTTGCAGATTCTGTATATTTTGCTTCACCGAAGAGCTTAGATATTTTTTCATATTTCAGAATAAATCCTTTCTTTCTTAGTTCATTTATGTTACTGGTTAATTCAATCTTGTCAATTCTCAATTTCTTGGAGCTTTCCTTGTTACGCTCCTGCAAGTTAATTAGTTCTTGATATATGTTGATGGCCCGCTCACAATTGTTGTACTCATATTTTTTATCAATACAAGTCTTATATAAAGCTCTCCCATAGTTATAGTACAGTTTTAGTCTCTGCTCGTCGCTAAGCTCATTTGTATCTTTTTTAGAAAAAAGAGCTTCATAGTAGGTGAGGGCAGCGTCAAAATCAGCGCGGTCGAAATAGCGCAGCCCATCAAGCAAGTACTTATCTATGCTTTCGGAGCCGAATCGATTTCTACTAATTAAGTAGAATTGACGAATTTCTTTTATCTTTTCTGCATTTCTTAAGGGAATAGAACGGGAACTGTATAGTGAATCCTTGGGTAAAATCTTAAGTTCGTATGTTTCTACTTCTTCTCTTTTTAAGAAATCACTCAAATAGTACTCACCAATATTTCTACGGTTTGCTACTTTAGAAAGTCCTGCTTTTTCTACGGTTACTTTCGCATCAATAGGACTGTTGGATGGTAGTTCTCTTAATCTGATTAACACGTCAGAGCCAGATGCTCTGCTGGAGACAATTAAAGCAACTAGCCAGAGCAAACTTAGATAAACTACTTTGGACTTCATCTCTCTTGTAAACAACTCCTCTAGAATTATAAATGGTGGGTGTAGTTCCAGGTAAATAATGCAGCTTTATCATTACTCACTTGATTGTAAGCGGCGCTCATCATAGTAGATGAGAACGAACTAGCACAAAAGTTTTGCGAAGTCGTGATTGTGAGGAAAGAAACAGCAATTCTTATTTCGAAGCATTTGTACTATTATCAGCAGTCTGAACGTGTGTTTTGACCAAATTGTTGAACGATAGAATCAGTGTTTCAGCGAGACGATTTGGGTGAAATAGAACGCTTGTATTGCCAAAATCTCCATAATGAGAATTGCTGGGAAAGAAAAGTCGATGGAATAAGCCCCCCTCCACTTCGTCCTTGCATAGTCAGCTAGAATATTAGCTGTGGCAAACGTAAATCAGTCTTGAGAATCGATGAGCACAACAAAAGTTAACAATTTCAATCGTGATTTACTCACGATTGAAATTTAACCTGATGGGAACTGGAAGTTTTCAGAATGAATCCGACCTTTGAAACCATGCCCCTTGAGAACCTGCGTGCATACGTTCTCAGCAATCAGACTGATACGGCGGCTTTTCATCCCTCGTCGATCAACTCAAAGCCCAGGGTCAAAGAGTCCAGTATCTCTACCCCAACACTTCAGAAAATCTGAAAATTATGCAGCAGGCAATTCGCAAAAATTTAGGGCGGTAATGCATTTCACCCAACAAATTGTGCAAACAGCCGCGATCGCCAAATCTGGTGTAATCTGCTCTTAACCATAAGGAATGCGAAATGGCTAAGTTTCAGCCTCCAGGCTTTGGGCAAAAGCATCTTGAGACCTCGTTGGGCACGATCGCTTACTACACTCCCCTGAGCGAACCCTGGACGATTGTCGAGTCGCGTCCGACTTTGGTGTTTTTACACAATTTTGGCGGCGGGTCGTCGGCTTATGAATGGTCGAAGGTGTATGCGGCATTTGCTCAGAGCCATCAAGTGATTGCCCCTGATTTGATTGGTTGGGGACGATCGTCCCATCCCGAACGCAGCTATCAGATCGACGATTACATCACCACGATCGCGGAGTTGATTCCCCAAATCGCCCAAGAACCTGTGACCGTTATTGCCTCTTCGCTGACGGGAGCGATCGCCATTCGGCTTGCCGTTCAAAAACCAGACTTGCTGCGATCGCTGTTTCTCGTCTGTCCGTCTGGATTTGCCGATTTTGGTCAAGATGCGGGTCGTAGACTTCCTTTATCGATCATTGGCACGCCTTTATTGGACAAGTTGATCTATACGATCGGAGCCATGAACGAAGTCGCCGTCCGCAACTTTTTAGAGCAGTTTTTGTTTGTGGATCGCGATCGGCTCACCAATGAGACCGTCGCCGCCTATCTCGAATCTGCTCAACAGCCTAACGCTGAGTATTCTGCTCTAGCGTTTTTGCGCGGCGATTTATATTTTGACTTGTCTCTCTACATTCCTCAGTTGGCTGTCCCGACTGCACTGCTCTGGGGCGCGGAGGCCCAATTTACGAATGTGACGCTGGGCCGTCGATTAGCTGCTCTCAACCCAGACGTGATCCAGGACTTTCAAGTAGTGCCAGAAACCGGAATTTTGCCTCATTTAGAACAGCCAGGAGTCGTGACGGCTCTGTTGTCAAAGTGGTTACAAAAGTTTCAGACGAGGGCCAAGCGTCCTTCAAGAGACTATTCAGACTGATGAATGAAATCTCTAAACCCATGTGAATCCGATGAAGGTGGCTCACTGCGGTGTTGGGGTCTTCTAACCCCCAAGCTGCCAATTCTGGGGGACTCTTAAATTCGGATTTCTGGTTCAAAGTCACTCACGGGTGGGGAATTTGGGGGGCTGCCCGGATTAATCACCGTAGCGAAAGATTTCATCGAATTCACGTTACTTTAAAGCGCAAAATGGACACCCCGCTACGTTGGGAATGCCCATCTAGAAAATCAATGACTCTGCGCGGCTTAACGATTGGCAGCCGGAGCAGACCCACCCTCAGCGCTGCGCGGAAACGGCGAATCGACAAAGCCAATTTCTAAAAGCTGTTGGTAAGCCTTTTTGCCCAAATCTCTCGTTGGCTGCTGACTTCGGATGATTTGCACCAGTAGCGGAACGGCCAATTCGGGCTGATTTTGGGCGCGATGCACCAACGCCAACTGATAGGTCGCCTGATCACGCATCTGAGCCGTTTCTAACGCCTTTTTGCGCTGGCTGTCTGCGACTCGATTATCGATTCCTGAAAAGCTGCTGGCTAATTCTTGATAAAAATTTGACAACTGATTGTAAACCTGACGGGCTTCTTGTAGCTTTTTGAGCGCCAGGGGATAGTTTTGGCCATTAACCGCTTTGGTGGCATCCTCCATCAAGCGTTGTCCACCCTGAAGGCTGAGAATGCTGTCATTTTGAGCAAGGGGACGCAGATCGTCGGGCTGGGCGGGCGGAGCAGAAGGTGCGGGAGTCTGGGCACCAGCGGGTCTGATCAAAGTCAGGCTTGCCAAAACCGATAGAGACATCAGCGTTGGGACGAGGCGGCGGAGAACAGTTCCAGAAGGTACCATGAATGACCTTTTACGTATTTTCAGAAGTGGGACAACTCGACACTTGGGTATCTTACCCCGTAGAGAACCCGATCGCAATGAATTGAAAACTAGCGGTCATCATGCGATCGACGCACTCTAAATCAAGCTTGTAACTCTAAGAAGCAGGAATCAGAGTCAAAGTTCCTTTTCTAGATGAAATCTTTTAGGGTGACGAATCATGCTCTCTTTACGCAGCTTGTCCACGATCGCCGCCTTCTTACAAAGCGATTTCAGCAAGTTGATTTCAGCAGATTTAGAATTCTCAGCTTTTTCTCAGGATGGTATCAGTCTGACCTCATTGTCTTGCAGCAATCTGTAATCAAGCGACGGCAAGAGTCGGTCGTATCCCATTACTCAAGGAAATAAGACCATGAAGTGGAACGTGATTTTTGTCATCGGCGCTCTAACTGTCAGTTTGGTAGCTTGCTCTACGCCTACTCCCAGCACCAATCAAGCGGCTCCCAGTGTCTCCCCAGCCGCAGATTCTATGAAACAGGGTGATGCGATGAAACAAGGAGACGCAATGAAACAGGGTGATGCCATGAAGAAAGACGGCGACGCGATGAAGAAAGACGATGCGATGAAACAAGGGGACGCGATGAAAAAAGGCGATGCCATGCAACAAGGGGACGCAATGAAAAAAGACGATGCCATGAAGAAAGATGGCGACGCGATGAAAGATACGAAAAGCAAACCCTAGTGATGTGTAGCGCCAAAAAGGGGGAGGATCAACGCTCAGATTTGTGTAGTTTTGACCGCTCCCCTGGGTCACGCTTCTGTTTCCATTTGAGCCATAAGACGATGAACAAACTTTTGCGGCAAAGGCGACAACTCCTTTTGTATCTGGGGCTTGGTCTTTCGGGAGCCGCACTGGGACTCTCATCCCGAAGTCGGAATGAACCAATCGCCCTTCCTCAAATCAGCCCTAAACCCTCGATCACACTCCCTGACTCTGGTCGATCGCTGCCAGAATTTCAGGGCATTGCTCAGTGGTTAAACTCGTCTGCGGTGTCGATCGCTAATCTCAAGGGCAACGTTGTTCTGATTCAGTTTTGGACATTTGCGTGTATTAATTGTCAGCGGACGCTTCCCTTGATCGTGCAATGGCATCAGAAATACGAAGCTCAAGGCTTAAAGATCATCGGCATTCACACGCCAGAGTTTGCCTTTGAACGCAAAGTAGATAACGTTAAGCAAGCGCTTGAGAAACACAAAATCAATTATCTGATTGCGATCGACAACGACTTTAAAACCTGGAATGCCTACGAGAATGAATATTGGCCGCATTTGTTTCTCGGCGATCGTCAAGGTCTGATTCGCTATGACCACATTGGTGAGGGCGCGTACGACCAGACAGAACGACTCATTCAACAACTGCTGAAAGAGGCTTGATTGCTCATCTATAGCCGTCCTTTAAAGATTTTCATAAATAATTCAGGATTACTATCCTAAGACTCCCTACCATGCTTTCTATCTCGCTGTCGCTGTTGGCTGGCATTCTGACTGTTTTATCGCCCTGTGTGCTGCCGATTTTGCCGATTTTGGTGGGGCAGTCGCTTCAGTCACATCGTCTGGGCCCGGTGGCGCTGGTGGTCGGATTGGTGAGCGGGTTTGCGGTTGCGGGGAGTGTGATTGGGCTGACAGCAAGCTGGGTGACAGAATTGGCGAATTGGCTGCGATTTGGAGCGATCGGGTTGCTGCTGATCTTAGGCACACTGGCAATGTTTCCAACCTGGAGTTACCGCTTATTTAGCTACTTGCCCGCGGGTCGATTGCAGCCCTCTAAGCGAGTCGGACTCTGGGGAGAATTTTGGTTAGGAACACAGCTAGGACTCTTGTGGACACCCTGCGCTGGGCCGACTTTAGGCGCAATTTTAATCCTGGCGGCTGTGCATCATCAAGTGATTAGCGCCTTTGGATTGTTATTAGTTTATGGCGTGGGGGCTGCTTTGCCGCTCTTGGCGATCGCTTACGGAGGACGATTTTTTAGCCAGCGGTTATTAAACTTGCGATCGTACAGTTCAACGCTACAGCGAATCGGAGGACTAATAATTGTAGGAACAGCGATCGCGATTCTGCTCGGTTGGGACATTCAAATTCAACTCTGGTTAGCCCCCCTCTTTCCACCCTTACAACTGTGAGGCTAGATGTAAATTCGCCGTACTACTGCACTGCGGTTGTCCCTTCCAAAACGTCTCCTAAATCCCCTTCAATTGAGGACTGTGAACTAAAAATTCTGTCTAAAAGTCCCTCAGAATTGGCAGCTTGGGAGGCAGAAAATTTCAACAATGCAGCGAAAAACTTCAACCCATTGCCACCCCTGCAACTCATGACAAATTCAACCCCCAAACGTCAACCAAAGCCTCCCAGTCAAGCAATCCTGGCGAAGACTTTTCATTGGGTTAATCTGCTTAGTCTCATTTTAATGATTGTTAGTGGGCTGCAAATCTACAACGCAAATCCAGTGTTTGGCGGGCGAGGCGGCTGGCGCTTTCCAGAGGTTGTGACGCTGGGCGGATGGCTGGCCGGGGGAAGAGATTGGCACTTTGCAATCATGTGGATTTATTCACTAAGCCTGTTGCTGTATGGAATTTATATCCTTGTGACTCGTCGCTGGCAACATCGATTTGCGAGTGGTGGCGATGTCAAAGCTGTGCGCGTTAGTCAAAATCAGAAGCGTAAAACCTATGCGTGGCACCGACTAGCTTACACGGCGATTATTCCAATTTTAGTGTTAGCGATCGCCAGTGGTTTAGCGATGTACAAACCTGCTCAGTTGCATTGGCTTTCTAGTTTATTTATCAATTGGCAAACGCTTCGTACAATTCACTTTATGACGGTGCCGATCGTGATCCTCTTCACAATCACTCACATATTGCTGGCGCTGAAAGTGGGAACAATTCGCCTGATCAAATCTATGTTTCTATAGCCATATGAATCTCATTCTGCCAAAACGCTTTTCACGTCGCCAATTGCTACAGTCAGGACTTTCTGGAGCCGGATTGTTATTAACGGGCTGTGGATCAAGTCTATTGTCTGAAACAGTGGGACAACTATCGGAGCCGTTAAATCAAAGCATTGAAACGCTGCTCCTGTCACAAGAGCCTGTCCCCGAATTTGATGTTGCTGCCATTGAGCCAGACAAACTCCTGATCAACTCCTTTAATGGAACGCCACAACTCGCGATCAAAGACAGCAAGGAGCGTGCTCAGTTTCGATTATCGATCACGGGTCAAGTCAACAATCCCCTACGACTGAGCCTCGCAGATCTAGAGAAAATGCCGCTTACGTCGATGGTGATTCAGCATGTGTGTGTAGAAGGGTGGGCGGCGATCGTCCAGTGGGGCGGCGTGCGGTTGCGCGATTTGTTGATGCTGGCACAGCCCAAAAATGGGGCAAAGTATGTCTATTTCAAATCGGCTGACGGCTATTCAGAAAGTTGGGACTTGACTTCGACGCTGCATCCTCAAACCTTGATGGCTTATCAAAAAAATGGACAGCCCCTATCCCCCGAAAATGGCGCACCTTTACGGTTAGCGTCTCCGATTAAACTCGGCTACAAACAAAGTAAATGGGTAACGGAGATCACGCTGGTCGATCGTCTGTTACCCAACAAAGGCTACTGGGAAGATCAGGGTTATGAATGGTTTGGCGGACTGTGAGAAGGTCGCTAAATTAACGCAAATTCGACAAAGTTTTTCCGCGATCATTTTCCGCGATCAAGGGTTGATTTCTTGAATCGCCCAGGTGCCGTCGCTCAGAACGTACTGTCTACGATTTTGAGGATCGCCTCGCAGTTCTAAATGATCGACTTGAGTTGCTTTGAGTAGCAGTAGACAAAAATGGGGTAAGGGTTCCACTGGGTCGGGAGGTGGCGGAGAAAACTCGATCGCATCAGCCCTCGGTTTACCCGGATGGGCCCAGGCAAATTGAATCCGCGCACTGTCTGAGAGTGTTTGCCAGGCGATTTGACGGGCGCTCTGTAGGGAAGGATCTTCACCATTTTCTCGTACCAAGGTCAGCGTCCCTAATAGACGAAACTGTTCACGGGTGTTGGGAAAGTACCAGCAAGCTTCTGCCCAAGAATTTTGGTCAATCTGACCCGCCTTTTCACTGCGAGCATCGACGACAAACTTCAATTGGTTCGTCTCGTCATCAAAAAAGCCTCGAAAGACAACCGTGCGATTTGCGGGTTTGTTGTCCGATCGCACCGTCGCCAGTTGTAAATAACGGGCATAAACGAGAGAACGGTTGCGGTGTAGAGCGCGGGAGAGGGGCGATCGCCAGGGAGCAAGGGGCATGAAGGAAGGAGAAAAGAGGGCGGAAAACGATCGGCGTATTTACGTCTGCTAGTCGCTGTTCATGATTGATATTTTAAGGGCTAGGTAGACAGAATGAAAGAGATTTTTTGATGACGACCCTCAGAGTTAATCACAACAAATTATTGAATCTTTAGATGAAGATCATTTGTACAGACTTAACACCTCCTTGAGGGCTGATATCGAGATAGAAATCTTTGAGAATGGAGGATTTGAAACTCTCTCGCAGGGTGCAAGTTCAAAATAACTGTCTCGTCTAGTATTGTAGGGCCAGTTGACTCCACGAGAAAAGTTAAGAGTCAACCATTCACAAAAGTAGGAGATCTATCTATTATGTTCTTTCACAAAAAAGAAACGATTCATACAGTTAATATTGATGAAGCCAATCCTCGGTTTGCTCAACTTTTGCTAGAGCAATTTGGGGGGGCAACGGGTGAGCTTTCTGCGGCGCTGCAATACTGGGTGCAGTCTTTTCACGTCGAGAATGCTGGAATTAAAGACATGCTTCAAGACATTGCGATCGAAGAATTTGGACACCTAGAAATGGTCGGCAAACTGATCGAAGGACACACCAAAAATGTCGATCAAACAGACGCTTACAAAAGCACTTTATTTGCAGTCAGAGGAATGGGGCCGCACTTTTTAGACAGTCAGGGCAACGCTTGGACGGCAAACTATCTGAATGAAGGCGGCGATGTTGTGCGCGATTTGCGTTGTAATATTGCAGCCGAAGCGGGGGCCCGACAAATGTATGAAGACTTGATCAAATTAGCTCCTGATGAAGGCACCAAAAAAACGCTGGTACATCTCCTGACTCGTGAAATTTCTCACACTCAGATGTTTATGAAAGCGCTGGATTCTTTGGGCAAGTTGACCGATCCCATGTTTGGCAATGTTGCTCCCGATGAGACGGTTGATATCTACTACAATCTCTCTTCTAACGGCAAAGAAGATGAACGCGGCCCCTGGAACTCAGAGCCAACTTTTCGCTACATCGCCGACCCTGTTAAACAGAGCTAACGATAATTCCAGCAAGGTTTGCTGACAGAATAACCACAAAAAAATGGGTAGTGGAACCTGCGATCGTCCATTACCCATTATTTCTAAAAAATCAGGTTGTCTTTTAACGTCAGAATAGCTGGAGATTGATGTTAGCTTCGCAGGAGCTTTCGGAGAGCATCTATGATTTGTGCAAGAAGTCTACTATCTTCAAAACTTCTAGACCAAACGGAAGATAAACGGATAGCGGAATGGCTCGTCAGGCTTACCAAAACAGTGAAGCAGCGCCCAAGCGGTCAGCCCCCAATGGAGAGCAAACCCAATCCCAAAAACGATCGCTCCAAATAGCCCAAAGGTAATCAGGGACGGCAAGAAAACAACGATTCCTAACACCACTGCCCAAAACCAGACATTAAAGTGAAAGTTAATCGATTCTTTGGCGTTGGCTTTGACGACAGGATCATCAGAAATTAGGGTAATCACGATCGGCACCCCGATCGATAAGATGGTCGTGCTAAAAAAGATTGCTCCGTGAGACAGGCAAGATAACAGCTTGCGCTTGTCCGAATCGTAGGTTCCCTGCATTCTTGAGTCTCCTGTTTTGATGGGGTTCGTAGTCTGATCGTACCGTTTCCCGTTTGGTAGTCAGTAGTGGAGTTTACCGTACTCTCCTACTCGTAAAACATTTCTCTTCAGTTAGGTTTAATTTTCTCAAGAATCTGTCGAACGATCAGTCTCTTGATGCGTCTTAGGGGTGAGGATAACTTCTGGATTAAAGGGTTGTGCGGTGAAGCCGTTAGCAGAATTGTTTTGCACAGGTTGAGAAAATCGCTGCGCTAGACTGACGAAATCGGAGGGCACCATTACGATCGTCGTGGTGTTATTTTCTGCGCCAACTTCGGTCAGCATTTGTAATCGACGTAACTCTAAAGCGACCGGATTGGCATTGATCATTTGAGCCGCTTCGGCTAATTTTGCGGAGGCTTCCTGTTCGGCATCGGCTTTAATGATGCGGGCCCGCTTTTCTCGAATGGCTTCGGCTTCTTTGGCCATCGCTCGCTGCATGGTCGGCGGAATTTCGACATCTTTGGTTTCGACTCGCTCGATCACAATGCCCCAGGGTTCTGTGATTTCATCAACGATTTCTTGCACTTTGACGTTAATTTTGTCGCGGTTTTGCAGCACATCATCCAGAATGTTTTGTCCGACAACATTTCGCAACGTCGTGAGTGCCACTTGATAAACGGCGACTTCGTAATTTTCGACTCGATTAATGGCTTTTGAAGGGTCAATAATTCGGTAATAAAGGACAGCATTCACGCGAATCGTCACGCTATCAGCCGTAACGGTTTCTTGTGGCTCAATGTTGACCGTTTTAGTCCGAATATCAATTTGAACTTTTTGATCAACAAAGGGAATGATCCAATACATTCCTGGCCCCAAAACGCCTTTGGTTCTCCCCAGTCGAAAAATTACGCCGCGCTGATATTCTCGATCGATCTTCAGTCCGTTGAGCGACAAAATTAATAGAGCGCCCAAAAAGGCAGTCAATAGGCTTCCCATAATCGTTTTTGTTAATAGTGATAGCTCTGTTCTAACACGGCGATCGCAATGGACTGGTAGGTAAAAAGTCACGAGTCAACAGCGTTTTGTATAGCAATCCCAAATCACTCGTGAAATGCAGACTTGATCGTGCCCCCTCAATCCCCCAAAGTTGGGGGACTTTGAGCCGAGAGACTTCTTAGATTTCAAGACCCATTCCCCAGTTTCAAAGTCCCCCAGACTGGAGGATTTAGGGGGCGAAGCGGACTAGAACGAAGCGACAAAAATCTGTTCATAACTCATTTAGGATTGCTATGGTTGCCCCTTAAATCGTCCACTTGTCAGAGACTCTAAACCGCAAATCTGGTCTTAAGTCCCCCAGAATTGGCAGCTTGGGGGCAGAAGAACCCAATAACGCAGCGAAAACTCTTTCTCAAACGGACATCAGATCAAGCTGCTTCCAGAGGTTCAGAAAAATTCAGAATCGCGATCGTCTCTCATCAGACCACAATCGGCTGAAAGTCTAGGCAGCAGGGCAGTCTCACGCCGTCTTATCGGAATTAGCGTAAGAATTTGTAATAAAAACGCTCATCAAATCAGACTAACGTAACAAAGGATGCGGTTTTTTAACCTTTGAGGCTTGACACGCCAGCAAACTTATTTAGCGTTGGGAAGTTTAGAATGAGCAGTAATTTAGCAACGAAACTCCGCGAGGGCACCAAGAAAGCGCACACAATGGCAGAGAACACCGGATTCATCTCGTGCTTTTTGAAGGGCACTGTTGAGAAGAATTCTTACCGCAAACTGGTTGCAAATCTTTACTTTGTCTACTCAGCGATGGAAGAAGCGATGCACCAGCATCAAGACCATCCCGTTCTCGGCAAGCTGTACTTCCCAGAGCTAGACCGCAAAGCCAGTCTCGAACAAGATCTCGCCTACTACTTTGGCCCCAATTGGAAGTCAGAAGTCGCACCCTCTGAAGCTACAAAGCCTTATGTCAAGCGCATTCAAGACATCGCCGCTACCCAACCCGAACTGTTGATCGCACATCTCTACACCCGCTACATGGGCGACCTCTCTGGCGGACAAATTCTCAGAAAGATTGCTCAAAATGCAATGAACTTGTCTGACGAAGACGGATTGGCTTTTTACTCGTTTTCCCAAATTCCAGACGAGCGAGCCTTCAAAAAGATGTATCGCCAGCAGTTGGATGAAGTCCCCGTTGATGAAGCAACAGACGATCGCATCGTCGAAGAAGCCAATGACGCATTTGGGCTAAATATGAAAATGTTCCAGGAGCTTGAAGGGAATCTGATCAAGGCGATCGGGGTTCAACTATTCAATCTGCTGACTCGTAAGCGCAATCGTGGCAGCACCGAGTTGGCAACGGCTGAGTAGTCAAGTCCTCTAAACTGACAACCTGAACGAACAATCCGCGTTATTTTGAATCCTGGAGGCTTGGTGGACAAAACTATCAAGCTTTCAGGATTCGTAGTTTGAAAGGAGACAAGATGGCGGCGAAGATTCCGGTTACGGTGATTACAGGCTTTTTGGGAAGTGGCAAAACGACGCTGATTCGCAATCTGCTGCAAAATAATCAAGGTCGGCGCATTGCAGTTTTGGTGAATGAGTTCGGTGAGTTGGGCATTGATGGCGATTTGCTGAGATCTTGCGAGGTTTGCCCCGAAGATGAGTTATCGGAACCTAGCCCTTCTAACATTTCTTCTAACATTGTTGAACTGACGAATGGCTGTCTCTGCTGCACTGTTCAAGAAGAATTTCTGCCGACGATGCTAGAGCTACTCAAACGTCGAGACAGTCTGGATTGCATCTTGATCGAAACTTCTGGATTGGCGCTACCAAAACCTCTAATCAAAGCCTTCCGCTGGCATGAAATTCGCACGGCGGCCACGGTCGATGGTGTGATTACTATTGTCGATTGTGAGGCAGTTTCTTCGGGAACCCTGGCCAGTGATTTGCAGGCGATCGCCGCCCAGCGCCAAGCCGACCCCAACCTCGACCACGAAACCCCTCTGCAAGAACTCTTTGAAGACCAACTCGCCTGCGCTGATCTGGTGATTCTCAATAAGACTGATTTGGTGGACGACGCAACTCAGGCTGAGGTGAAAGCGCTAGTCCAAAAAGAATTGCCCAGAGCCGTAAAAATTGTTGCCAATGGCCGCAGCGCTTCAGGGGTAGAAAGTCAGCTAGATCCCAATTTGTTGTTGGGATTTAATGCTGCGGTTGAGGATGATTTGGCTGCGCGTCCCAGTCACCACGACTTTGAAGAAGAGCATGATCACGATGATGAGATTGGCTCGACTCACATTATTTTGGATCGATCGTTTGATCCAACCCGGCTGAGAGCAAAACTAGAAAGTCTGGTGCAAGAGCAGGAAATCTATCGAATTAAGGGATTTGTGGCGGTTCCCAACAAAGCGATGAGAATGGTCTTGCAGGGAGTGGGATCACGGTTTGAGCAGTTTTACGATCGCCCCTGGCAACCGGAAGAACCTCGCCAAACTCGCCTAGTTTTTATCGGACGGGATCTGAGTCCTCAAGAGATCGAATCCAAACTTGTAGCGCTCGTGTAGATCCAATTGAATGCTCTTAAGGCGAAGCGATCGGGGCAAAATTTCTTCTTTTTCTGCGCTAGATTGCTTCTCCACATTCATCGACTAAGTAGCAGAGCGATCGAAACCGCAGTCCCACAAACTGGTCATAGAGCGGATTGAGCTTACACATGGGCGGAATGTGGGCGACGGTTTTGCCAAACAGCGTGATGTCGCGCTCAAACGGACACTGGGCGGGGATCAATTTGCAGATCAGGTGAGCCAGCTTACGATCGCGGATGTCGATCGCGTCTAGTTTTTGACGAATGGGATTGAGAAAACTAAAGCGAGGTTGAGGTGGGCGAAGGGATTGGAAACCGATATCAAAAGTCATTTCTGAGTGAGACATAAAAGCCACCTTGGTTGTCGATGAGAATCAATCTTTTTGGCTGAGATTTGCTGAATTTGTAGGGAACCAATGAATCAATTTGTTCTTTCACTATCAAGATACAAACAGCGACTAAGATTTCCGTAAAGCTAAGAATCGATTCGCTGAGTTTTTGATTAATTTTCGGTGAATCTGTTGCAGATGAACAGCAGAAACTCGCCTCTGATAAGGACTCCGACCTACTTCATCAATGAGATAGGCTGTGGATATAACTGGTTAAATTCCAGCTTTAATCCTATTTAAAGCTCTGTTAACAAAACCACACAGTATCTAAAAGGGTAGTTTTTCGTTGGGAGTTAATAAAACTATCTCCTGCGATATTAGCCTTTAGATATAAGTAGGATAGCTTGTGTTTGTAAGAGATTGGATTTGTAGTTTTTATTACCAAACTCAGCTTTATTAAACTCTTTTGCTGAGGATGGAACAACATTTCAAGGAGAGCAATTTCAGAGAGATATCTGCTCCAGCAGAGCGCACCTCAAGCAGCGTCCTCTAGAGGATACACCGCTCATTTCAGGAAATCGGGACGTAGCCGCGATGTTGTCAGTCAGCCCAGACCTTTTAACCGATCGCTCACAGTCCCAAATCAACCGCCACCCGATGGGCACAGGCAAACCCCGAAAACGCCACCGCATTTAGCCCTTGACCCGGAAAGGTACTATCTCCGACACAGTAAAGGTGAGCGATCGCCGTCCGATTAAAGGGCATTCCCAACAGTCCAGGAAGTTTGCGGGAGGGAATGGGGCCATAAGTACCGTTTGCCCGTCCCAGATAGCGGCGATGCGTGCGGGGCGTGCCGATTTCCTCGTAGTCGAGGTGTTGGTTGAGCGTGGGGAAGAGGGTTTCTAAGCGATCGATGACGCGACCGGCCGCCGCTTCTTTTTTTTGCTCGTACTCGCTGGGCGACAGATTTTGCCAGTAGCTCATCCAGCTAGGCGTAAAGGCGTGAATGATGTGATAGCCGTCGGGGGCAAGACTGGGATCAAGCAGCGTCGGAATCGAGACAAAAATCGTTCCCTGTTCGGCTTCCATATTGTCCCAATCTTCGAGCAAAATGTGGTGACACTCGGTTCCAATGGGGAGCGCTTCAGCCTTCACGCCCAAATGCAGACTCAAGAAACTGGGTGATTGTTGATATCGCTGCTGCCATTTTTTCTCAGACTTGGGCTTGTGGCTCTCAGGCAGTAGCTTATCAAACGTATCCCAGCGAGTCGCGTTTGAGATAATCCGTTTGGCTTGATAGACCTCTCCTGTGGCAAGCTTTACGCCTGTCGCTCGTCCGTTTTCGGTCAAAATTTCCGTTACGTTGGCTTTGTACTGAATGTGACCGCCCGCCTTTTCTAGCCCTTCGACTAACTTTTGGGCGATTTGTCCGACCCCGCCCTTGGGATAATTGATGCCGCCATAGTGACGATCGCTAAACACCATTCCCGCATTGATCATCGGCGTTTTGTCTGCCGGGACGACTGACCAGATGTAGCAATCCATGTCGATAAACTTCAGCAGTTCAGGGTCATGAATAAACCGTCGTGCCAGGTCGCCCACATTTTGAGGCAAATATTTAGCCAACCCCAAACAAGCCAGCGGATGCTGAAAAAAGACTCGCGTCAGATAGCCCAACTCTTCTAGAGAGAGCAGATCCATCACATTCAAACAGTTAAATACCTTCCAGCACTCATCATAAAACTGGCGAATTCCCTTTTCTTCGTGGGGAAACCGATCGCTCAACTCACGAATATATTTCTCATAGTCTTTGTGGACTTTTAGCGCTAACCCGTTGGGCAAATGGTAGTGAATCTGAACCGGATCAGGCACCGTCTCGATCGACATGTCCACCGCTTTGAGCGCACGAGTTAACAAGTTGGTGGTGCCACGATCGCCAAACCCAAAAATCATCGATGCACCGACATCAAACCGATAGCCCGATCGCTCAAAATAGCCAGCGCTTCCTCCGGGGATCAAGTACCGCTCCAACACCAAAACGCTGGCCCCTTTCGCTGCCAATTGAGTGGCTGTCACCAGTCCCCCAATTCCAGAGCCAATGACGATCGCGTCGTAAATTGTGGAAGAAGTCGATCCTGAAGATGAGCGAGAAACAGAAGCCATGAGTTCAGAAGTAAAAGCCACGTCTTCCAGTGTATCGGAGTTGATGCGGCGTGTCGTTTGCGAGGGTTCAAGCGTTGGGGCTGATGGGTCTGAGAACTGGGCGATTTTTTCTAGGGTGTCCCTCGGATGTAACTAGCGGATGCGGTACTCTAGATCAGTTCTCAACAGACGGTTTATGGGCTTGCGTGCAATTCGATCGATCTACACAGACGGAGCTTGTTCTGGAAATCCTGGCCCTGGCGGCTGGGGAACGGTGGTCTATTTTGCAGATGGTTCCATTCATGAAATGGGAGGATCAGAACCGCAAACCACCAACAATCGAATGGAGATGCAAGCAGCCGTAGCGGCCCTCAAATTTTTGGCAGACGCTGATCAGCAGGACGCGATCGCCCTCTACACCGACAGTGAATATGTCAAAAATGGCATCACCAAATGGATCAGAGGCTGGAAGCAAAAAGGCTGGAAAACCGCCGCAGGCAAAGCCGTTCTCAATCAAGATTTGTGGGAAATTCTAGACGAACTCAACTCAAACCAGGTTGAATGGCGGTATGTGCGCGGACACACAGGCGATGTTGGCAACGAACGGTGTGATGCGATCGCCCGTGCCTTCTCACTCAAACAAACGCCTGCTCTAAAGACCCTCAACGACCCAACACCCGATTCTGAGGTTGCTATGACGGACACATCTACGACTGCGATCGACTCCTCAGAAGAGTTGCCCCGCGAGATCCGAGTCGAACAACTGCGAGGACTGGTTGAAACCCTGCACATCGCCGACGAAATCGCCAGCCGTGCCTATCTGATCACCAGTTCGGAGTTGGCGGATTTGATGGATGTCAATGCCAGTGCGGTCACCAGTCGAGGCGATAACTGGGTTTGGCGCAATTGGGTGGTGTCACGGGTTCGCCGCGAAGGAAATCAGATTCTCTGGCAGCTAGAGCGGGTTGATTGAGGGAGGGACGAGGGAGGACTTCGATGATCTGTTCCCCCTTTGGGGGTAATCTGCTTTGCGAGGAAGGATGAAGGATGAGGGATGAGGGATAAAAGGTTGGTTCAATTGATTTGTCAATGTTTGCATCCCTCGTTTTGTAAATTGGCGATGTTCAAAGTCCCCCAATTTTGGGGATTTAGGGCGAAAAGATGGACACTTCTCACAGATTCATCCCTCCAATCAGCCACGCCGTAAATTTACCCATCTGCCTCTAATGATGATTCTGAAAGTCAAAGTTCTTAGAGTTAGGGGATTTAGTTGGCTCTCCAAGATTGGCCACTTCTTTGCCAGAAGTCTCCTGCTAAAGCCTCGAAGTTGTGTAGAGACGGAATTTTTGAGATTATTAGAAGCTGTTTTTGAAGTTGCGGGGGCCGTCGTATCCTGAGACTTTTGCAAGTTCTTCTAAGGGCTGCTGTCCAGCGTAAAACTTGCCGTTGATCTCCCACGTGGGGAAGCCAAAGCCGCGACCTGTCTCTTTTTCAACCTTGGGCGCAATCTCTCGACACAGGTTTGCTTGAGGATTTTTGCCGTCTTCGGCACACTCAATCGAGGGCAAGTACTGAAGCGCTTCGGCTCCAAATAATTTCTTTTGCTCGTAGCAGTGAGGACACCAGTAAGCGCTATACATCTTGGCGTTGATATTTTTGAGATGTTGAGCGAGTTTGATTTCTGCTTCGCCTGACGTGTCTTTGACGGTAAAGAACGTCTGACCGTTGGCAGGCCCGATCGTATACTCGCCAGCCTTAGCTGTCGGAGCCGAGTAGACGGCCAGCGTCCCGACCAAAGTCACCATCCCTACCACAATGCCAATCATGAATAGCTGACCAATGTCTTGCCACGATCGCCCCACCAGCGTCAATACAAACAGCGCCGTCGCAAAAAGGGCAGAGGCGATACAGTAATAGCAAATCGTCTTTAGCTCAAAGGCCATGATGTACATCAGATAGCCGCTAAACAGCAGCATGGCCGTTGAGATTGCAAACAGCAGCAGCCACGTCCAATTGTCTAGACTAGTTCGCAGCGATTTATTATTTTCCGCACTCACAGCTAATGGCACCAGAGACAGCACTGCCACACTCGCGTAAGCAAGAAACCCAAATAAGGCAAGCGGCAGCCCAAATACGGTGGCGTACGGGCTAGAAAGCACTAAGTCACAGCCACCCGCCGGACAAGCTACCTCTCCGCCAAATAGCTTGGTCGCAGTGATGTAGCCTGTGGTGATGGCTCCCAACGTGGCGATCGCACCAATGATCGGACGCGACCAGCGATGAATCCAAGGTGTAGAACGTCTGCGAATCATAATGTTTTGAACAGGAGTAGCTCGACTGTTAGCAAGGCATCGGTGACGACGATAAAGTCACTCCTTTTATTTTGACCGATCAAATCCACATTAAAAAGGTTGAGGTCGGTAAAAAGGTTAAGAGCGATCGCCCCCAGCTTAGATCAAAATGGTCAGAGTCGTCCAAGTTCAACCCTGGTAAAGCAACTGATTTGCGTTCTCAACCCTGCAACTTCAAAAATTAGCTTGCAAAGTGTTGCTAACTTTGCTATCTTAGTTAAGCGCTGAATCAAGCACCCCAATTCGCCGGGATAGCTCAGTTGGTAGAGCAGAGGACTGAAAATCCTCGTGTCACGAGTTCAAGTCTCGTTCCTGGCATTGGTTTTGGGAGTTGGAAGCAATCACTTCCCCGATTCTTCCCCCAAAGCCGAAAACTAAATATTTCAAAGCAGGGACATACCCATAGCTGCCGCATGGCTGTGTGTGAGAACGCTTATACTATAAGCCAGATTCTTTATATGGCAAGTCTCACACACAGTACTGGCTTTCTTTGTGTCAATGACAGCCAGTTACACTGAAGCAAGTCGTTAGCAAGCTGAGGCTCAATTTTTGGCAATGTATCGATGATCGGCAAAACCAAAATCGTCATCTCGGAAAGCGCTCGCGCGATTCTGTCTTTGATAGCTGGCGGCATCAACCGTTTTAAGCTCAAATTTGTTTGAGCCTTCACGATGCTCAACAACTGGCAGATCGCCGGGTTCGACCCTCAGCAAGAACTCTGCCTTGAAATCAACGGTTTTCTGAAGTTTTTGAATGCGATCGACCTCGGTCAAATACTCTGCCAACAAATCGTAAAGGGCGCGGGATTGTTGGTTAATGCGATCGGAGATCGGACGCAAAAGTTTAACGTCCTCAATCAGATTCGATTCGATTTCAAGCTTTTCGATTCTTGACTTAGCAGCCAGCGCGATCGCATTGATTTTTGGCAACTCTTGACCATCGCTTTCAACCTCAAACTGAAGGCGCTTAATCTCTGTCAGACGATCGCGGTTTTGCTCCTTGATGGCATCCTGTTTCTGGTTGAGAGCGGCTGCAATCTTTTCTAAAGTCTCGCGATCGAGCGCGGCAAAGTCCCTACAATCAAGTTGATCGAGGTCTATTTCTGTCTCAGTTGGCAGTGCTTCAGATGTCATTTTCTTTTGATAATGTTTGTAGATGAGTGTTTGTACCTTAATTTCGGTCGAGCGCGGGTATTGTGGGCTGAAACTGCACGTCGATCGTTGGATTCTGAACAACGAAACCTGCACGGATAACGGCAGTGATCGCCAGGTTAATATCCTCATACTTGGACTCAGCCTCGATACCCAAAATCTTGCATTTGCGATCCCATTGAACGCCTAGCAAGTTCATGTATGCAGGGTTGCCGACTTGAGTTTCGATGCGAGTTGCAATCTCTCCTGACTTCCGAAAGATCACCTTTCTGCTGTTTTTCGATTCCTCCCATGCAGTCCACGTCTCAGCGATCATCAAGTTAAGTTCTTGCAGGGCTTCAACTTTTGCATGGTCGATCGCCGCGATCGAGGCTAACTTCCAGTCCTTTCTGATTTCGCCTAAATCGTAGGAAATCTGCTGCTGAGAAACATCAAAATCGTATTGCTTGCTGATGATTTCAGCGATTTGAGCCTGAGTTTTTCTCTGCAAATAAAGCTTTGCGATCGTCTCCCGATCGCGCCTGACTTGATCGGGTGTTCTCTTCTTTCTCACTAGATAATCACCCGTTGATTAGAAGCCGATCTCATCAACTGCTCTGCTCTCACTTGAATCTCCGCTTCAGATTTTGCCGCGATCGTCTGCTGGGTTTGCGGCCCTGGCTGATAGATTTTTCCTATCAGTGATTCAGCGATCGCCATGTTCTGAGCATGAGTTTTCTCTTTCGATGAATTAACTCTCTCAGCTAACTCAGCCTCAATCGACACTCGCATCTCTTTCAGTTGGGCGATCGACATTGTTTTGAAGTCCATAGTCAAACATTTTGAGTTGAAACTGTCTTAATTCTACCCAGTAAAAAAGCACCCCATTCAAGAAGTGCCGACTCAAAGAAAATGACTTGCCTACATTTTAGTTCGTGTATGAAATGTTTAGGTACTAACCGATCATGGTTTCGGGATATTCGTGAACTTCTCAACTGGCACACAGCAAGTCAAAATGTAGAGCAGCCGCAGACTCAAAAACGGTCTTTTTAGTCCAGTGGTAGTCCAAGACTATTTTGACCGACAATAAGATCTATATACAGCAATGCTTTCAGAGTTTTGGTTAATTGCTCACATGGCAAAAATTCAAAGAGTGCAACCGCTAGAACCCTTGCCCCGCACAGAATGTGCCAGTTTTGCGCGATTTCTTGACTAGTCCAACCGATTATAGATTCACTACATCGGGTACTACAAGGAAATAGAGGGGTTGTGTAAAGAACCCCCGTTGCGGATGTTGAGGGCGGTCTAGCGCTATTTTCTGATAAAAACTAAATACTCTCAAGCTTCTCTGTTGGTAAAGCCTTCCTTTGAACGCGCTTCTCCACTGGAGTTATGAGTATGCCCATGATTTTCTTCCAGGTCTGTGGATCGGTAGCAGCAAGAAACTTACGTCCATCTTCCAGTTCGCAGCTAAAAGTGACCTCGGTTTTCTGACCTTTAGCAATCGCTCCTGCTACCCCTCCGACAATCAAACCTAATCCACCTGTCAAAACGCCAGCGACAAGCCCAGCGGCTAACCCCCAGCCCGCGGCAGACGCAATGCTTTTGATTTCTTCCTGGTCAACAAGATCGGCTGCTTTGATAGTGTTCAGGTCTAGCTTTTTGAACTTAGAGCCATCCATGATCGTCAGTTCAGGAAATGTATCCATGAATAGATAACTGGTATTCCATTTACCAGTTAAAATCTCTCCGCCCAACACGACGATGTGAGCCATCTTTCTTCCTTTATTAAGGTGTTTTTCTCATCTACCTAACTGAGTGACTACTGCCAGAACGATTTATTAAGGCTTTAGGTTCGCTGCATACTGGCTTTACGATCGCTCAAACTCAAAAAAAAAAGAGGCTTGTGCGGGAAAACCGCAGGCAGTCTTCTGTGGGGGTGAAGCTCCTGACGCACAAAAGACACTCTACATTTCAAACAGGGAGTGCTTTTTGATTGTCGTATTGCTTGACAGCTTTTGTGTTGCTAACCTCTACTTTTCTTCACCCTATATAGCGGTTGTTTGTTGAGTACTTTCTTGACTGGCTTGTAGTCGATCGCGGGTGCTTCTGGCAGCAGTTCATCGATCGGTAGTTGGTCGCCTTCAATCTTTTTGCGCTTCATAGATTTCCCTCTGAATTGTTTTGATTGCAGTTGTTGATAGCGGGTCAGATTCACTGAGAATCAGCCGATCGTTCCCCCGTTGCCAGATAGCATGAGAGGTTGCTGATTTACGAATCTTCTGCCATCCCGATCGCTGTAGCTTCCTAACTGCTTCCCTGAATTTCATGACACCCTCGCTAATAGTTTAATGGTTGGTTTGTAGATCGATCTGCGTACTCAGGATAGAACTCAGGATAGAACTCAGGATGAAACTCAGGATGAAACTCAGGATAGCTCAGGATGCCCATCCTGTCGTTCATCCTGAGCTGTTTTGAGGCATCCTGAAAAATCATCCTGTCATCCTGAGTCGGTGGCTTAACTGTTAGAGGAAAGCCCTAGCAGTCGCGTCAACATTTGCGCCTCACCGCTGAAAGACTCAACGTATTGGGCAAAGACTAACGGGCTTCTCTTTTGTCCTTGCGTCTTGTATCTGGTAGGGAATTGTATTGGCTTCGCTACCACTTTCCAGATATGCCCCTCGTAGGGGAAGTAATCATTTACTTGAGGCTGAACATTGAAGCCTAGAAGGTATTGCCCACTGATGCCTGACAGGTCAATCATAGGTGTCGTTTCCTTTAGGCTGTCAGGCACAATTAAGCAGCATAGGAACCACGATCGCGGCTGCTTAATTTTGTAGGGAAATGATTGTGAAACGGCGCTGATAAGTTCTTGAAAGTTCATTGTTTCGCTACCAGTTAAGCTCATCATCGGATTCAGCAGATGGCGCGATCGAGTAATTCCCATCTGTCATTTGAACAAAACTTTTAGCTACCAATTCTGTTAGAAGCTTGTCAGTTTTCGTCCTGTCTGCGGCTCTAAGCTCAGAAGTCCCTGACTTGATTTCGTGAGCCTTGAGGTTCCCTTTCGATCGCAGATGAAAAATCACCTTGACGGCAACACCGATCATCTTTTCGTTCCAACCAGGGAAAGCGTTTTTAAGGTCGATCGCTGTTGTGTCTTGACGCTCTGCCTCAACTTCCTCAACCTCATGGTCGGCGGCTGGTAGATTGAACATGCGATTCAAGTCCTGCGGTGTGGTTGAGATCTTGGGCTTGTCTTGTTTGGGAGCCTCAGCAGATTTCTCTTGAGACTTTGGCGCGTCATTTCTGACCGTTGATGGAGCCTCGATCGTCCGATTGTCTCTGTCAAAACCTGAGTGATTTTCAAGTCTGGGCATCGACAACCATTGAGACGATTTGCCATCAAAAAAGGCGCGATTGCACGGCGAGGCTTTGATAAGTCTTCTCAGTTCAGCCATGCCCCCAGACGGGGGAGGAATCAATTTTGTAGAAAGTAGTGGCTCGATAGCGGTGAGGTTTTTTTCACTGACGATCGCCAACACTCGCAAATTACCTCTCACTCCCCCGTTGAAAGGTAAGTCTTGCACTTGCACCGACTGACCTAGCACCCAGGCCCAGATACCCCTAGAATCGCCTCCTGTGATGGCACTGGAAAGCATCAGTTTCACCTTTTGAGGCGCTTTCATCTCCTTATCCGCTAAACCTAAGACGTTAGAAACATTGAGGGATTCATCAAAGATCAACAGTTTGGGTGCTGGCAGCTTTTGAAACTCCCTCAGACACCTCAGAATCCAAGTAGCGCCCTCATCAGCGTCGTCTAAGTCCTCAAAAGCTTTGCCTCGATAGATATCTGCAACGGAATCCCAATAGCCACGTTCATTAGGGTCAAACTTGGGATCAATCACAAAAACCTTTAGCGCGGGATGCTTTTGCTTCAAGACTCTCAACGCATTCGAGACAACCATGCCTTTTCCACTGCCAGGAATGCCAGCGATCAAAGCTGATTGTGGATTCTGCCCAAGGTCGATCGCGGGATTGAATAGTTCGTTTTCAGTTGGCTGAATTTGTGCGGGTGAACTTGCAGCCGGGGAAACTGGCACCTCCACAGCGCCCAGGCGCGTCTGCTCTCCAACCTGCGGGGAAGCTGCAAACTCTTTAGGCTTCTGCTGAATCACCTCGCCGTCTTCATCGACAACAAAGCTCAGTTGATCGAGGATTCTCAGGTATTCCTGCGCCATCAATCTCGCGTCGGCAGCACCCGATTCCTTGTAGTTGTCGAGAAAGATGTCCCATGCGGCGATCAGATTTACTGTATCCGCCCCGCGCAGCGAACATCCGTACATTAATTCGAGCAGGTTGGGGCAGTTTTTTAATGCTTTTAACTCAATCTTGCGGCGTGAAATGCATTGATTTGCCTCGCGATAAGCCATAAAAGCCAGAGCAGCAGCACCCAAAGGCAACGTGCCGATAAAGCCTACAGAAGCACCGCCAAACAGCCCGATCACAGCACCCGCGACCGCCAACCACTTTGAAGTAGAGGCAACAAATACCGTCTGGGCGAGAGTTTGATTCGCGATCGGTGCCAGATTTTCTAACGTTTCTTTTACCGTCCACCCCTGTTCCTGCACATAGTGCCCAAACAGGGATTCGTCATGGGCGGCGGTCTGGCGATCGCCAGCATCCTGGTTATACCGAGTTAAATTAGTCATGTTGATGAGAGTCCTTTGAATCAACGGAATCGCCCCAGAAACGCACCTCTGGGGCGTTCACCTATTTTTGAGCGTTGAAGTCCTGTAATGACGCAGCTTTCAGTCGGCGCTGATGCTCTCTGTAATGCCGCGACTGGCGGGCAGTTAATCTCAGTTGCCGCATCCAGGCTGAAAACTTGAGGCAGATCTCAAACCCCGCGACAGCAACGATCGCGCCAATCAAGCCAGGGATATTAAGCGCCCCCAACTTAATCAGAGGAAAGGCCCACAGCGCCCCGATCGTTTCAATGCCATACGCGATCGCGCTTGCACCCTGCATGTCCTCAAACAATCTCTCAGCGCTGCGTTTAGCCATGTCCCTCACGATGGGAAGCAGTGACGGGCTATTCGCGTCCTCTCTAGGTTGCGACACGGGTGAGAGTTTCAGTTTCACCGCCAAACGGTCAGCGGTGCCAGGAAAGTAGTGATCGAGGCGTGGAAAGATTTCCAGAAGTTGCAAGCCAGCGCCCAGGACGATCGATAGCCCCAACCCTGCAAGAAAATCAAATGGCAGTGGCAAGCTTCCCGCAAGGGCTGGAATCAGCAAACGGGAATAGGCGTTAATCCCGATCGTCAGGCAGATTCCAGCGCCCACATAGCCAGCGGCCATCATCACACTGGGCGAAAGGAGTCGGGTAACCAATTGCTCAATGCTGTCTCCCAAGTGGGCACCTGCGTCAATTCCTACACCCTTCTCAGGCTTGTCGTTTGGGTGTTTAGCCTTGAATCGGGTTTTGTCGAAATCACTGTCACCCGTTCGAGCTTGCGGCGTTTTTGTTTGAGTCCTTGAGTTGCGAATTGCCATAGCTAAATAAGTCCTCGTTGTTTCAAGATTCTGATGATTTGTTCTCTAGGCGCTGATTTGATGTCGCGCACAGTGCCCTCAGCGTCTACGATCGCGGTGCTTCCAGAAATAGAGCACAGCGTAGTCCTGGTTGGTAAAAGCCGCTTGTTTGCCCTTTTCTCAGGTGAGTAGTAGGCATTGCCGCCTTCAACTAATGGGTATCGCTCGTCAATCGGCTGGCACCGTTCAGCCCGTTTCAATGCCTCAGCGGTCTCTGCTGAGATATCGGTTTCTTTTTGTTGTCGAACCTGCTGCTGGTCTAGTTGCAATTGGGATTGTCGATAGAGCGAGATGGCCGCAGGTAGGCACGTCACGGTGAAGATAACTGCCAAAATTGGGGCTTGCCATTTGAGTGGAAGATTTAAGCTCACTGCCTCACCTCCAATACGATCGCGTCTTCGGGAATCTCCGAGTCATCGGCTTCAATCATCCAGCCGTTGTCGATCCACTCCTCAACATCCCCCGGTTCTCCCAAAAAAGAATGTTCGTTTGTGATTCCAAGAAAACGACAAGTCACTCGCCCGTTTTTCCCTGTTGTGGCTCCCAAGTACTGATAGATGGCGGTCGTGTCGCAGTGATTTCTAAAGATGATGGGATCGACTTTGACGAGCGTCCCGAAGTCGATACAGTCAAGCTCAGTCACTTCCTCACCTCCTGTTGCAGAAGCTTCGCTGGAACCCCTGTGAAATGCTGGAGCGCCAGTACACCACCCAAGCCAAGCCAAAGGATGAAGAAGCAAGCGATCGTGCGTTTCGTGTAGTCAGTCATTTCGTCATCTCCTTTCTGACGCGCTCTAAAAAATCGATAAGGTTTTGAATTTGCCCTGCCCGATCGTCACGCCAGAGATGGTCTCGTCTTCTCGATCGGACTGGAAAGAGATCTCAAGCCCGTCCCATACCAACTCACACAAAATCCAATCGGCAGAATCAATCTCGCACTCAAAACCTTGAGATAGCTTTACTGGGTGCTTCACTTCCTAACCTCCTGAGCTTGGGGAATCGTGACCTTGAACCGGATTCCTTTCTCGTGGGCCGTCCAGCCAGCGCAGAAGCAAATCACGCAGATGGCAACCATTGCAATTCCGCTCCAGGTGGAGCCGTCGTCTCTGTAGCGACTCATTCCTCCTCCTCTGCCTGGTAGATGCCCTCTGCGATTTGATTGGCGATCGCGATAACCAGCGGCATCGCAAAAACGGGACTTGTCCAGTTACAGGCACGATCGAGCATTAAATCAAGCGCGTCGCTTTCAGGGAGGTCGCTGTGATCTTCAATGAAGCCGTGAAAGTTATACCAGTCCGCCTCTTCCAATCCGTGGCAAGATTCCCCCCATTCGGCTATAGATCTCAAGATCCAAAATTTTTCGACAAGAGTCAGTCTTTCCAAGCGATCGCCCCAAAGACTAGCGATCTCTTTCAAGTGCCCGTCTTGATAGGTCAGTAGTGAGTTTTTCGTTACCATGTTGAAATCTCCAAATGATTGATTTGCGGTTGTTTGAGAGGTGGAGCCGTCCTTTGCCGTGGAAAGTTGGGGACGGCTTTTAAGTGGCTACGAGAGTTCTTCTAGCTCAGTTTCGTGTGCTGAGTCTTCAAACGGGCGAGGGTTGTTGAATGCAATCCAGTAGCTGAAACCAGGGCGAGACCACCAATGACCTGTAATCGTTTCGGCATATAGAATCGCAAGGATAACGCCCTCGTCGCTACTGTTGTCGGTGGTGCGAACCCGTTGCCCGATCGCAAATTTGCAAGGGGGAAGTGTGTGCATCTGCTTAAAACTCCAGGCGATCGGCAAGTAGGAGAGCAATTTTGCTCAGAAATCGCAGCCCTTCGGAATCGTTTCTAAATGTCACTTTTGCGGATTTGTGAAGGAAGCCGTCAAATGTCTCGAAGATCATCGGCTCATTTTGAAACGACAGGTGAATCTGAAGCCGTCGAATTAGCAGCTTCAGGTCATCATCTTTTGCGTTCTCGAAGTTTGCGCCGTAATGTTTTGTGATGGCAGCGATCGCGGGTGATTGAGGCGCGGGTGATTGTGGTATTAGCTCAGACATTGGTTGATACTCCAATTTGTTTGGTTAAGGATTAAGGCTCGTCTTCTGTCCAATCGGCTAAATCATCAAAGTCATCTGCTGATTGAGCTAGAGGCATTTTCTTGAGAGAGTCGGAACGATCGCCCGTGAAGTAACAACTCAAAATATGAGTGTTGATGACAGTCGGATCTGTTGTATTTAGCTGACTGCCAACCTCAAGAAAGGCAGATTGCAAATGAGTCGGAATCGTCGCTCTAAGCTGCTTCACCGTCCCTCCATTGCGGCAACCTTGCGAGTAGCCAGCGTGTAAAGTCCTCTAGCATTCGCCCAAAGTGGATCGTTCAAAACTTTGATGTTTTTCTTAGCAAGTAGCGGCTCAATGCCTGGTAACTCTGCTCCTCCTCCGACCGCAATCAAAGCCGTTGCAGAATCGCGGCGATCGTCCCAAGGTCTGACAGTGGGAGAGAGAACATCCTTCACCCATCGGGGCAACTCTTCACGGTAGACAGCTTCAAAGTTCCAATCAGGGTATTGAGTGCCATAGGTGAAAGTTTGGGCTTCAATTCCCTTGCGGACGAGGTGGCGATCGCCCTCCTTCAGTAACTTCTCTCTGATTGCGTCATGGGTTGCAATCTGGTCAAATAGCTTTTCAACGCCTCCGTTCTGGCTGTACTTGCGATCAGTCATCTTCATGCCGTTGAAGCTGGAGACGATAAGCGTCCCGTTACCCAGGTCGTAAAGAATGGCGTTTGTGGTGTCCGCTTGCTTTTGGTAGGTGATGATTGCACCCGTTCCTTCTTCCAAGCCTGCAACAACCTTGATATTGACGCGGGTTGTTTTGTGGCGAATGCGTACCCCGTGGGAACCTTCCAACGCTCTCTTTAATGCAGATCCAAGGGTTTTAGAGTCATGAACAGAAACGGCTAGAGCAACGTTCCACACCTCCCGGTAGGGAAGCTCAGACAATGCAGAGAGAAAGATTTGTAGACCCAGTTCGGGCTTACCTTGTTTGCTGTCAGTGACTCGGTAGATTGAATTGAGTCCGTTGTAATAAGCATTGATTCCACCGATCCACTGTTTACCGATAAGGTCTGAGCGATCGCCGTCTTGATATTCGACATAGCCCTTCACAGTGTCGGTTGAGCGCTCAGTGAGGTAGTGGACATAGCTCTCAGTGCGAGTTTCGCCGTTTGTCGTGACAAGCTTTAGTTGCCCGTTGCCAATGTCTACACCCATAGGCTGTAGTAGGTTGTCATAGTCTACGGTAGCCAGCAACTTAGTTGAGGGGGATGCTTTTAAATTCATGGGAATCACCTTGAATGTATAGTGGGTAATCGTTTCAGGCTATTTAAGGGGTTAGGCTCAAATAGCCTACGGTAGCCAGTGGTAGGCTAATCGCTAAAGAACTTTTCTGTTCGGTCAATACTCTTGCTTCGGCTCAATCTTTCGATTCTCTTTTCCAGATTTCGAGGTGACTCAGCAGATGAAGCGCCTCGCTGTCACTCAGGTTTTCCAATCGCTCCAAAGCGAAAACGTCAATCACTTTGCTCAAGCAATTCAGTTGATCGTCACTGAAAAAAATGTGCAGATATTCGACGATCGCTTCATAAATTGAGTGACGCGGTTTTGCTCCTTTCCAACGTCGCAAGATTCCCAACAGATGACCCTTCGATTTGACGGTCAGACCCTGCAATTGAGGGCCGTAGCGATCGGCAAACAGTCTCAATGCCTCCGAATCACCGGGATAAATGCAACTGGAATAGTTGTTTCTGTCTAACGGAATTGGATTGAATGTAGGTTGAAACGGTTCTAGCGTTGTTCTGGAAGCAGCAGTCATTTTTTAGGAATCCAATGAGGGGTGAGGTAAGAGATTGAGGCACCCCGTTGGTAGAGGTGCCGATCGATCATTGACTTGACTTTAGAACGGCAACAATTCAGCAAAGTGGCAAGCGGGGCGAGTCGGCTTGACTTTTGAAGAATCGCCCCAATCGGCGGTGGACTTGAGAAGGCAAACGCCATTGCAGAATTGAGTGCATTCTGAGCAGGTTTGTTGTGACGTAACTTGTGGCATTTTCAGGAACTCGTTAGTAGGTGAGCGGTTTGAACTCGATGTAATCAATGTAGCCTCATTTTCGGCAAAGTACTAGTACTATTACTTTGTTTTTACTTATGGCTATAAGTGTTAGAAATACTAGGCTATAGCCTTTATGCAGCAATTGATTGAAAGAAAAATGTGCTAGTACTTTGACATAAGCAGAAACTATCTCAAAGTACTAGCACTTCACAATCAATGAGATTATGCTGTGATTATGGTTTTTAATGAACGGAGGATGAAGTGACCACTTTTCAAACGCCAATGCCACGAAAGAACGCTGGGTATCGTTTAGATGAGAGATGTATTGATGCGTTGAGAGAACTGGCTAAACGCACAGGAAAATCTGTGAACGAATATCTGGAAGACTTAGTTTTTCAGCACGGCAAAGTTAATGGAGTTATTGCACCGGATGAGCAACCATTGGGTGAAACTAGAGGCGGTAAACGCGATCGCAAGCCTGACCTAAAGAAAGGAGATGGTAGCCAATAAATCAATTTGCTATTTCCGCATATCCCTCAAAGCCGCGCACTAACTAGGGAAACCATCATGATTCAGGCACTCCACAATCCAGTCTCATTGGACGAGTTTCTTGACTGGAAGCCACAGGACGGACGATTTGAACTAAGAAACGGGGTCATTGTTGAGATGCAGCCCACAGGCAAACATGAGGAAGTCACAGGCTTTTTAACCACAGAGTTGACCATCGAGGCAAGACGGCTGCAACTGCCCTACTTTCCACCAAAGCAAGCGTTGATCAAGTCGCCTACTGAGGAAAACAGCGCTTATCTGCCTGACGTTTTGCTAGTCGATCACACCCAACTCGGATCAGAGCCACTGTGGGAAAAGTCATCAACTCTAACGCGGGGTGATTCTATCCCGATCGTGGTGGAAGTCGTTTCTACCAATTGGCGCGACGATTATCTAAAGAAATTTGCAGACTACGAGGAACTGGGCATCAAAGAATATTGGATTGCAGATCACCGAGGGCTAGGCGGACGGCGGCATATTGGCACCCCTAAGCAACCGACTCTCTCAGTGTGTGAACTCGTAGACGGCGAATATCAAATCACGCAGTTTCGAGAGGGCGATCGCGTCGTCTCTCCGACGTTCCCAGATTTGAACTTGACGGCAGAGCAAATTTTAAGTGCAGGACGTTGACGATTTGCTTGATATTTAATAGGTGAATCTCGTTAAATTTGGCATTCAATCAAACTTCTCAATCGATTAGATGTAGTGAAAAAAGTAAAAGTGAGGCGCTGAGAGCTTGTAGAGAATGACCTTTAATCCAACACCTACTTTTGAATTTGCAGTTACTTCAATGGGTTATTAGTAAAACAATTTGTTCTAAGTTGAAACCGAATTAACGTCATGACAAATTCAAAGGTGAGGCGCTGTAAGACTTATAAGGCATGACTTTGTTGGATTTTAAGTCAGTATCTTGATTTTGAATATGAGTCAGCACACTACTTTTTTGAATAGAGGCACGATCATAATTTATGAGAATGCAAAAAAAGCTGCATATGTTTCCATATCTATTGCTAGAATGCTCCTATTGGAAAAATGAAGCAGGGAATAATGGCAGTCAAGTACGATTTACGAATCTCGTTTTCAGCGGGGCATGAGGAAAATCTCGCGCTGGCTGAAGCGGCTAAACAACAAAAATGCTCAAAATCTACGATCGTTCGCCAATTGATCTATAAGCATTTAACGCAAAAATCGCCTGAAGCAGTTTAAGTCTTCAAGCGATGCTGATTTGTCTAGTTATCCAGTCTCTAAGATTTCCTAAAAACGACACGTCGCCAAACAAGACGTTTTTAGAGAGATCTCGGAGATGCAACACTTTAGGAGTGCCGTTTGTTGTCTCAAAATTTTAACTCAGAATACGGGCAATTTGTTCTAAATTGTGCTCTCAATCAATCCTGCGAGGGCGATCCTCTCTCCAATTCTACCACAAGTCTCAATGCAAGCCTCACGAGTTCCAAGCTGAGACGAACTGAGATCGCACCCGTGCCCGATCGCCTCGCAATCGCCCCAAGCCGCTACTATCTCTCGTTTTCAGAGGATGGCGATCGCTGGTACATCCCGATCCAATTGTCGCTTTTTGAGGGCTGGCACCTTTTAGATTTGGTGTGCAGGGAGCGCGATCGAGAGGCAATTTTCAAGATTGTGCAGACGTTTGTTGGTAACGCGATCGAGGGGGATGTAGCATGATCTCCTCAACACAATCCAAACCAAGATCGACAAACAAATCTCACCCATGCCCCGTCTGTGGGGATGTTAAAGGCAAGTGTCGCACGTTTGCAGATAAGCCTCTTGTGCTGTGCATGACTGCCGATTTTGCCTCCGGCTGGAAGGACTTAGGCTCTACCAAAGATGGGCTTTGGAAGCAGTTTTTACCCGATACCGGGGCAACATTCGATCGCGATGAATGGCAACGCCGCAAAAGGGAAGAAAAACCCGTAGCAGTTCCGCAAACGATGAGCCTGGATGAGCGCGATCGCTTCTACATTGATTGGTTGGCTAAAGGTTCACTCAATGAGCGCGATCGGGCTGATTTAGAGCGACGTGGCGTTACTGACTTCTCGATCGCTCTATCCTCTGAAATTGGCTATGCAGTGCCATTCAAAGGGCTAGAGGGTAAATATGTAGGGGCACAGTGGCGTTACGCCGATCCGGGCGATGAGGGGCGCTATCGTTGGCACAATCTATCGGGCGGCAAATATTACCCTAGCACCGATGAAATGCCGATCGCGGTATGTCACCCAACTGGAGAGCCAAAAGGTATCGCCCTGGTCGAGGGGGCTGGCATCAAGCCGATGATCACGGCTGAAAAATTGGGGATGGTTGCGATCGGGGCGGCGGGTGGAAATCACTTAGCATCTCCGATCCAGTTGCGGCAAATCATTGAAGCGTTCCCAGGGTTGTCGATCGTCATCATCCCCGATGCAGGGGACGTGATCAATTCGCATGTGCTGAAGCGCCATAAGCGGACGGCTGCTCACTTCCCAGAGGCTAAATTTCTTTGGTGGGGTCAAACTACCAAGGAAGCAACCGACATCGACGAGGCGATCGATTCTGAAATTGGATCAGCGCGATCGCTAACATGGGCAGAGTTTGAGGCGTTAAACCCAAGCGGTAAAGGGTTTGGGAAAGCAGCAACTGAGCCAAGCGATCGCCAGAAGCTCATTGACCATCGAGCTAAAAAGTTTCTGCGCCACTGGGATGACTTGAAGCGAGATTTCCAGCTTCCCAAGTTGATCGAGGGTGTTGAGCAATTCGAGTACGAGGGCTTTTGCCCTACTCTCGATCTCGTATCCTACGATTCGATTTTGGTTCAGGGTTGGGTTGGCGCTGGCAAAACCGAGGCGATGCTGCGATCTCTGGCACCCGGTAAAGAGTATCGCGCGATCGTTGCCGTAACGCCTCTCAACGGACTCGGAAGGCAGCTTGAGCAACGTGCTGAACGCATGGGCTTCGACGCGAAGCAGTACCAAAGCGATGTCTTCATCAATCGGATGATGATTAGTGCTGGAGAGGCAGGGATAACAATCAATTGTGTTGAAAGTCTCAAGCCCTATGCGGTGAAAGATGTTAACTGGGGGCAGCATACCCTCGTGATCGACGAGTTTGCAGCAATTCGCAAAGCGATTTCAACCAAGGCTGAGAGGGCAGAATTCTTTAGAGCGATCGCAGAATGTAGCCTACTCATCGTTGCTGATGCTTTTCTTAGCGCTGCGGATATTGCGCTCATCAGGAAGCTTAGAGGCGGCTCAATGGCGCTCTATCGTCAAAAGTTCGTTAAGTCGCCCGTCCGCATCAAATGGCTTGAAACCCTCAACAAACAAGGGGAAATCTCTTTTCGGCATGATGGAATCTACTTTGATTTGCTGCGGAAGTGGATTGAGGGAGGCGAAGTGAAAGGCAGAATTGCGATCGCGACCGATGCTCTGTCGATCGCCAAGGCTATCAAAACCTTTGTAGAGACGCTCAAATATCCCAACGGGCGATCGCCCCGTGTGTGGTTGGCTTGCTCGGAGACGGTTGAGGAAAACGCCGCCTTCATGCCGAACCCAGACGGAATCATTGAAAGAGCCAGTCACCCGATCGACGTTGTGATCTACACGCCCACCGCCAAAAGTGGGCTGGATATTCAAGCACCGTTCGATCGGGGACTGCTCATCAGTTGCGGCGTACTCAGTCCGACCGACATGCTCCAAATGTTGGGGCGATGCCGTCAGTGCCTCGAATGGTGGGTCAGCGCTCCAAGGTTTTCAGACGCAAACGGGGATTTACCGTCCCTGGACTCCAAAAGCGTCAAGCGGGCGATCGCACGGATTCAAGATAGCTTTGCTGAGTTAGGCTTTGATGCACCACAGGCAGAGCAAGGCTTGGCTGTGTGGACGGAAGCGACCCAGGCGATCGAAAAGCAGTTCAATAGTGAGTACGTTTACGCCCTTTTGAATGAGTATTTTGAGTCGGTTGAAACCGTCACGATCGACTACGCTTCTCCAACCGAATGGCGAAACGCGATCGCTCAAATCAAACAGCAAGACGCTGAGAACACGCTCAACGCCAACCTGCAAAACGGTTCGCGCCTCGTAGACGGCAAGAAGCAACCGTCTCGAAACTCTGAAGTCTGGGATTGCAAACTAGCCCTGTTTGATCAGAAGTATCCAAGGCTAGGTAAACGACTCGCGACCGAGTTTCGTGACGCAAGTAAAGATTTAGAGCGTAAAGACGAGATTTTGAAGTTGTTTCGAGAGCTAAACTCTCGTAGGGCAAACAAGCTTAAAAATTGGCTACAAGCGATCGAGGGCAAGCCAGAGGATGAAATTGACTTGAGCGCCCTGCTGCGATCGCATCGGATGAATTATTCGAGCCGATCGTTCAAAACGTTGCAGAACCTGAAGCTGTTTCGATCGCTCAACCTGGAACGACTTGCAAAACTCACATCTAAGAGTGCGAAGGAATTTTTAGCGGATGAGTCAGCATTTCGGGTTAATTCTTCGATTGTGTTTGAGCTTTATCGCGAGTTTGAGCGCGATCGCAAACTGAGGCGGCTATTTCCCTTGATTTCAGGGCAGATCGACTTATGGAATGCCATCAAGAAGTGCTTGAAAGCTTTAGGTTTTGAGAGCTTTGGCAAAACGATCCGCATTGAATCGGAGGAAATGCACCCCAATGGCAGAAACTCCGATGGAAGCCAGCGATTCAGCCCTTCCAAATCCTTATATTTCATCGGATGGCTTTTGATGGAGTGCAGTGGCAGTGCTTTCTTCAGAGAGAATTTCACTTTCATTGTTGAAGCGATTCGCGATCGTCTTGAAGCCGAACGGGAGGAGCGCAGGGCATGGCGAGAGAGACAAGAATCGCCGCCAGACATTCCGATAGCGGCATAAACGCCCCATCGATTGAGCAATTAAAGCGAGAATGCCACTCTCTTGTGGAGTCGATCGCCCAAAAATCCTATTCGACGAAGCGATTGCTCTGGGTCAGACGCGCTCTAACGCTCTACCTCAACTACAAAGCAAATCGCTGAAAGCCTTACACAGCCCATCTCACACACAAAATAATGACTGGAAAGCAGTGGTTTTTTACTGCCGAAGCAGCGATCGCGCTTGATTTGCCTTCGGAAAAACTGAGAGAGTTATACAGAAGCGGCATGTTCAAGGTGGGATTCCACTATCGGGACACTTCGCCAATCGGCTCTAAACGTCCGACGCTGCAATTTCACGTCAAGCGAGTCGAGGAAGTCTTAAACACGCCACCAGAGAAGCGTAAATGGCACAAATAGATGAGATTAACGCCCGCCTCAAAGCGGGCAGAGTCGGCGTATACGTCCGTCAAAAGGGCGATCGCCTCTACCTGCGCGGTACTTTTCCTCCCAAAACAGGCGAGACAAAGCCCAAGAACCGATACATTTCACTGAAAATCTATGCCAGTCCTGCTGGCTTCAAGCAGGCAGAAGCGGAAGCCCTCAAAGCAGGCGCACAGATGGCTTGTAGGGAATTCGATTGGAAACAATGGGAGCCAGAAACCGAAGCCGGAAGCGAATTAGAATCGGTTGCCAGTTGGTTAGAACGCTTTGAGCGCAACTATTTTGAGCGCCGATCGCGCACCCCAAAATCGGAAACCACTTGGCGCACTGATTATTTCCAACCGTTCCGCCAGTTGCCCAAAGATGCCCCATTAACTGCTGAGTTGCTGCGTCAGTCAATACTTGAGTCAGAACCCGACACACGCAATCGTCAGCGGCGCTGTATGGCACTTGGGGCGATCGCTCGGTTTGCGGGGCTAGAACTCGACACAAAGAGCCTGCGAGGGGATTATTCCCCGAAACGGTTGAACCCACGCGATTTGCCCACTGATAAGGAGATCAGCGAGTGGCGCGATCGCATTCCGAACGAGCAATGGCAGTACGCATTCGGACTGATGGCTTGCTATGGGCTGAGGAATCACGAATTGTTTCACATTGACCTAAAACGACTGCGGGAAAGCCCCGTCCTAAGCCTGATTGAAGATGGCAATGGCGGCGGAAAGACAGGCTCTAGGCGCGTTTGGGCAGTTTACCCGGAATGGTGGGACAAATGGCGATTGTGGGACATCTCACTACTGCCACAGGTGACGGGCAAGGACAATTCAGCTTTAGGCAACCGAGTCACTCATGCCTTCAAACGGTACGGCTTTGAAAAGCCCTACAACCTGCGCCACGCTTGGGCAGTACGAACGATCGAATTCGGTTTGCCCGTCGAACTGGCAGCCCAACAAATGGGGCACAGCTACAAAATCCACTGCGAAATCTATCACCACTGGATTTCTGATGAGGTTCACCAAAGGGCTTATGACCTAGCAATGAAACGACCCGATCGACCATTGCCCCCTTGACTTCCCCAATTCTTCCCACTTTTTGGCTTATTTCTTGGAACGTTTGAGCATAATTTAGTACATTTGCTCAAACCGGAAAGCCTGATTTTATAAGGGTTTTAGCCTGTATCGCTGTGGTACAGGCGTTTTTGTTGTGTGGACTGAAAATCCTCGTGTCACGAGTTCAAGTCTCGTTCCTGGCATCCAGTAAAACCAAGCCAAAAGTCCAGAGAGAAGCCCTTCTCAGCTTTGTTTTTGGCAATTTTATCTGGAAGCCTGACTTTTCTGATGGGTCTTTTTAGATGAATCTATACTGCATCAGGGTATAGATTGCGTGTTACGACAGGACTGAAAGCGAAGCGTTAGTAGGGAGTCTAACCCCTGTTTATGAGTGGTGTGGCATTGGTCAAGGCAACTAGAAATGGCGGCTTTGAACTGAGCGAAGTCAGCAGAATAGGTCGAGTACAAGCACTGCTTTTTAACAAACTTCCACAACCGCTCAATCAAATTTAAGTTGGGGGAATCAGGCGGTAGGTAGGGCAACTCAATTTGGAGCGAGGCGGCAAGCTCAGTGACGAGGGCACATTTTTGGTAACGGGCATTGTCCAGCACCAAGGTTATCGGGACACTCAGCCCTAAAGCCGCTAGTTTCCTTAACAACTCACAAACACTCTGGGCGTTGATGTAAGCGTCATTGGTCACGAGGACGAGTTCGTGGGTGAGGGCATTCATCGCCGCTAAGACGTTAAAGCGCTGTCGTCCTGCCCCCGTTTTGACAAACAAGCGATCGAAACACCACAAAAACCCCAGGTAGGCTGCCAAGACAAAGGGGGCGGCATCCACAAAAAACACGGCTCGCTTGCCCGCTTTTGCTTGCTCTAGGCGAGGCTCCAACTGGTTTTTTTATAGCCTCCTGCGCTTCTGGGTCGGCTTTGGCGGGAAGCACGCCGAACTCGACGATACTTCATGCCCATCCCTTGCAGAAATACTTGTACCTGGCTGCGACTGCGCCGAATCCCCGTCAACGCCTCTATCTTCGCCGCTGCTTGTGCCAAGCTTTGAGGAGGATGTGCCCTAAAGTAGGCTTCCAATGTGGTTTGGTGCTGCTTCAACTCACTTTGGGGTTGATAAAAGGTCAACACTTTCAGTCCGGCAATCCCCCTTGCTTGGTAGTCTTTGAGGTAGCTTCGTAGCGTGTTCTGACTCACCTGTAGTAGTTGTGCAATCTCCCAGTGAGGCTGTGAGTAGTTTTTGCAGCTTTACGGAGATCTAGAAACAGTCCGCTCCAATCGGGGTGTTATGTGTGGCTCGTCTCAACCGATCGCTCCCCCACTTCGCCAGCCCAACTCTCAAAAGACGAAGAACTCGACCTTCGCGGACGGCTTTAAATCCTATGCGACCCGTCACCTCCCAACCTTCACGAAACATCTGTGCCAAAGTCAACACCGATAAGTCCGCGCAACCGTGATCAATCACCTTGACTTTCGCAGTCACCAACCCGTTCTCGTTAGCGTTGGTATTCGGATGAACGACAACTCTGAGAGACCAAATTGATTGCTGTTCGGGCTGGCGGCATAACGGCACAGGTCAGCGGCTGTCGATCGACCCGAAACGCAGACGAGAAAAGTCTCAACAGTCCGCTGCACCGAGTTGTTGGGGAGCACCTTCGCACTCACCGAGAAACGCTTCGCGCAACACGACGAAGAACTCTGGTAAGAACGAGATCGACGCACCCACCCACACCGAAGCAAACAAAACGCGAAACTCTCAAACCAATCAGCGGAACGAGAGAACCGAGATGCTTTGCGCCCACCGCGAGAGGCTGCCCAACGGCAAAGGTCAGCGGCTGTAGATCAACCCGAAACGTAGACGAGAAGGACGAATCAGTCCGCTGCACCGACGGGTTGGGGAGCTTCTTCGCGCTGAACGAGAAAGGCTTCGCGCAACACGACGAAAAACTCTTGGCAAGAGCGCGATCGACGCACCCCCTATCAACGCAGCCAACCAAACGCGAGACGATCGAACTCACAAACAGAACGAGACAAGCCCGTCTCTCTGCGCTCACGGCGAGAGGCTGCCCAACGGCGCGGTTGAGCGGCTGCAAATAACCTCGTCAGCCAAATCAGCAGCTTTCGGCAGTCCGCTCCAACCGAATTGTTAGACCGCGCCGCTACCTTGATAGCTGCTGAACTGTCAATCTAAAACCTGAAGCTACACTGTAGAAGGTATCTAGCTCCTGAACATCTTGCAACAGTCTGTCATTATAGACAGCGAAATCGCGCAGAATGTCTTTCCCAGAAGTGTCCTTACCTTTAAGAGAGAGAATTCCAGTGATTACAGCAGCAGGGACACCACCAGGCTGAAAAGGATTACCGAAATCAACTTGAGCTAACAAACCTTTAGCGGTATCTCCTTGTACGGTAAATAACTGTTCCCCTTTAGCAAAAAGAGGTGAACCTGAAAGTGATGGTCTGGAGAACGTTACTTCTATTGGGGAAGAAACATCTAAGTTAATCAAGTTCCCCTCCTCTTGAAAACTGATGTTTTGTAGATTGGTGACAAAGTGGGGAGTTGGTGCTCCAATGGGGTTTGGTCTATTGGTTGGCGTTGCAACCTGCCAGGTAGAGTTGTTCTCGTAGGTAATCTTATTATCACCGCAGTAAGCAAAACCTGTTCTTGCTTGAACCGCACGATTAATTCGCTTTGCAATTGCAAAAAGTAAATCAGCACCTGCGTCTCCAGCACCCGTATGACATGAAACGATTGTCAAGATAGGATAGCTCTTTGATTGCAATCGCTGCAACTCTGGACCCCAATCGGCTTCATTCCATGTCATTAAAAACTTTCTTGAATCACTAGCATTTTGTCCTTCTCCGGTAATTAGCAACCCTTCATTTCCATGTCCAACGATTACAGGATTTTTTGAGCCAGAAGCGGTTGAAGTAAGAGGTAGACCCCCAACGAGATTGTTTATAGCAGCGGCTGTTGAATCATGCCGAAGACTACTCGAATAAGCTCCAGCAGCACAATTTAAAAATCCATTGTCAGGTGCGCTATCGACTGTGGCAAGTGTACCAACACCCAGAAGTTCAGGCTCGTATGTATATTCCATCGTTTGCTCCTTATTTAGAACGAAAATTCTCCAATTTCGTTTGTGCCACAATTACCTGTGCTCATGAAAGTAATGAAACCTAACAGCACAGTCGATCGGCAGCTAGTAATCTCAGAAACACACCAAAATTTTTTGACTATCCACTTCAACATAGTGTTAGTCTGACTTACAACACTTTAAAACCGAATAAAAAGCCGCAATTAAGAGTCTGAACTACGGGAAGTAGCGGTAATAGTTAGTTTCAAGGTATTCACAGTCACAAAACCACCATTGAAACCGTTTACTGTATCTAAAGTCCACGCTACAAAGCTAGTTTTAAGTTGTTCTTTGGCTTTTTGAATTGCATCAGCAAGTGCCTCCTGAAAATCTCCTCTTTCTGAAATACCTTCAAAGATTCCACGATCCAGAACTTTCTGCGAATCAACCTGTTCGCTAGAATCTACATAACGATGTAGTTCTGAAACTCTGGTTTTCACTATTGCTACTCGTCTAGCAGCATTGAACACAAGCTGCATCGTCCCTCCTTGTCCTGAATATAGGGTATCGATCAGTGCGAATTCCTTATCTCTATATTCAATCCATTTCAACTGGGCAGCTTTTAGAACTTCCTGACCTTGAAAATCAAGTCTTTGCCTCAGTTCTTTGTAAATTCTATTCAACTCCTCATCCCACTGGTCATATGCTCTGCGTAGACAATTCAGTTGACCGCTTGTAGATGGGTTCTTTCCTAGACAATCCTCCAACTCTTTATCGATAGGGTCTTGGAGTGCTTTGCCAATACTGGACATAATCACTTCGGTATTGACTTCAAGCGCAAAGTTGGCGAGAAATAATTTGACAAACTGTTTCCACTTATTAATCTTTTCACCACCAAATATACCTAATCGGGGTATATCTACTTGAGTTGTACCAATGCCGAATTGATTAAGGAGGGTAGGCTCAGGTGTTGCTAAACCATATTCCTCAGCCTTCTCACAAGCTAATTTGCGTGGAATGCTGTAGTTCCCAATCCATCTCTGCCCGTCTTTTGAGCCTTCAGAATCTCCTGCAAAAATAGACCAATTGAGTTTATTAGAGCTACCGATTCCGCTGCTGCACTCACCGGAGGCTAAGGTGCTGTTATAAATTGTTACTTCAAATATTTTCGCAATATAAACTTCGAGAAATGTCAGACGACCGGATGATGCTGGTTCCTGTAACCGCTTTGAAGAAATAGGTACAACTAAACGGCACGGACCACTTGTTAAGGGTTCTTCTCGACCTTCAGAAAGTACGATCTCCGAAAACTCAACTTGCAACTTTTCCCTAGAATCTGTAAAAATCTCAGACATTTTAAGAATCCTTGAAACTACAAGCTTTTGCGCTTTTCACCATGATTATTCCTTCTTAACCGATTGAATCCGGACGTTTTGGAAGGCTTGTGGCTTGAAATGAAATAACTACCAGTCGGAGCGCTTCACACTCCTCACGTCATCTAATAACCATGAAGATACCAGCACTAGGAAATTGAGCGGTCTAACTTATGTTTAGACTGATCTCGTCTATTTAACCTCCCTGATTCGGGTGATTAGGCTGAAAATTGTCTGGCTAACCCTCCCAAGGGGGCGATTAGGCTGAAAAACTTTCGGATAACTCCTCAAATCTCAGATTAGGGCAGACAAGATTCTGTATAACACCCCAAATTGGGAAGTTATACAGAATTACGCTTGCCCCGAAATAATATCTCTGAATCGAGAAAATAATCCCGTTGCTTTAGGAAATCTTCATAGTCAGTACGGAGTATCACGTTGTGGCATTTAGTGCATTAATACTATCAACCTCTCAGTAATCTGATCTATAGAACCGCGTCCCAAAAAACTGCTCGATCGAGTTCGTGATGCCATTCGACTAGAACACTACTCCTACCGCACAGAACAGAGCTACGTTGCCTGGATACGACGCTATATTCTTTTTCACCACAAGCAGCACCCCAAAGACATGGGCGTTGCAGACATTGAAGCTTTTCTCAGTCATCTGGCAGTCTCGGACCAAGTTTCTGCCTCCACTCAAAACCAGGCGCTCTGTGTCTTGACTAAAACGGCAGGTACAAGGAACGAGTCGATTCCCAAATGCCTGATTAACGTTTCTCCAAAAAATGGGGTATTCCAAAAAATCAAAAATCTGTGTAAGATGTCGGCAGGTGGAGATCACGCCCCGGAAATCTGATCGCCAAATCAGACCTCCGAGGACTTCCATCCAAAGTTACACTAACTAACTTCGGAGGCGTTCATGATT
>NZ_JBJPHU010000240.1:0-3162 GCF_052939515.1 Phormidesmis sp. 146-33 | reverse complement strand
TGAGGGATGAGGGATGAGGGATGAGGGATGAGGGATGAGGGATGAGGGATGAGGACGGTTCGGAATTGAGCGTTAAAGATTTTTACTGCTTCACTTGTCATCTACCTACTGCCTCCTCCCTCCTCCCTCCTCACTTGAACTTGTTCTAAAATGAAAACGCCGCACTCTGGAGAGTGACCCAAACTCGCTAAACCGTATAAACCTTGTCAGAAAGTGGTAGGCTAACGCACATCACGACTCACCCACTACGAACCAGCAAATCTTAATTTTTCTAGTAAATTACCCTCGCTGTATTTTCGGGCACTTAATTCAGACGATCGACGGCTGTAGGGTTCGTAAGTTGGGTTTACTAAGCCAATCAATAAGAGATCAAGCAACAAGCCTATGTCTGTTAAGAACGATCGTACCGGAATGTCGCTGGAAAATATCAAGCGCGCCTTCACCGATAACCTTTACTACATTCAAGGTAAAGACGAGCGGTTCGCCACTCTGTATGACTACTACATGGCATTGGCATACACGGTGCGCGATCGACTCATCGATCGGCGGATTAAAACCGCCAAGGCATACGCAGAGAAGGAGACCAAGACCGTTTACTATCTTTCGGCAGAGTTTCTGATTGGTCGCCTCTCAAGGAATAATCTGACCAATTTGGGCATCTATGACCAGATGCAAGCCGTCACCAAAGAGGTGGGGCTAAACCTCGAAGATTTGCTAGAGCGCGAAGAAGAACCCGGTCTGGGCAATGGTGGTCTTGGACGACTCGCCGCTTGCTTTTTGGACTCGTTGGCGACGCTGCAAATTCCAGCAATGGGCTACGGGATTCGCTACGAATACGGCATTTTTGACCAAATGATCGCAGGCGGCTGGCAGCACGAACGCCCCGATAACTGGCTGAGATTTGGCAATCCCTGGGAGATTGCTCGCCCTGACTACATGGTAGAAGTTAAGTTTGGCGGCCACACCGAAGCCTACACGGATGCGAATGGTCACTATCGAGTCCGGTGGATGCCTCGCAATACAGTCTATGGAACGCCCTATGACACGCCGATCCCCGGATTTAAGAACAATACGGTGAATCCGCTGCGTCTGTGGAGTGCTAAGTCCAGTGAAGACTTTAACTTCCAGGTGTTTGATGCTGGAGAGTATACGCAAGCGGTTGCCGACAAAACCTATTCTGAAAATATCTCTAAGGTTCTGTATCCCAACGACAACACGCCCCAGGGTAAAGAACTCCGCTTAGAACAGCAGTATTTCTTTGTGTCTTGTTCGTTGCAGGATATTATTCGCCAGTATTTGCGATCGTATGACAACTTTGATGCCTTCCCCGACAAAGTAGCGATTCAGTTAAATGATACGCACCCGTCGATCGGCGTTGCAGAATTGATGCGCTTGCTAATTGATGAGCATTTCCTCGAATGGGAACAAGCGTGGGAGATTACGCGCAAAACCTTTGCCTACACCAATCACACGCTACTGATTGAAGCGCTGGAACGCTGGGCGGTCGGTCTGTTTGGGCGGTTGCTGCCTCGACACTTGGAGATCATTTACGAAATCAACTACCGATTTTTAGATGAGATTCGTCAAAAATTCCCCAATGATAAAGCCAGACTTGAGCGGATGTCACTGGTACAAGAAGGCCCCGAAAAGCACATTCGCATGGCGCATTTGGCTTTTGTAGGTAGTCACACGACCAATGGAGTCGCCGCCCTGCATACCGAATTGCTCAAGCGCGATGTGATGCATGACTTTTTTGAGATGTATCCAGAAAAGTTCCAGAATAAAACCAATGGCGTAACGCCACGGCGGTGGGTGCTGATGAGTAATCCTGTACTGTCGCAACTAATCACAAGCAAAATTGGGGATCAGTGGCTCAAAAATCTGGACGATCTAAGAAAGCTAGAAGCCTTTGCAGATGATCCCGAATTCCAAGCGGCATGGCGTAAGATCAAGCAAGACAACAAGCGTACGCTGGCGGACTACATTCAAGCAAACAATGATCTTGAGATTGATGTAGATTCGATGTTTGACATTCAAGTGAAACGGATTCACGAATACAAGCGTCAACTGCTCAATATCATGCATGTGATCACGCTGTACAACCGGATCAAACGTGCCGCTGCGAATGGAACGCTAAAATCTCTGAACATTACGCCTCGCACCTTCATCTTTGGTGGAAAGGCGGCTCCAGGCTACTTTATGGCGAAGTTGGTGATCAAATTGATCAACTCAGTCGCTAGCGTCGTGAATCATGATCCGGATGCTCAAGACTTGATCAAGGTCGTGTTTTTGGCGAATTTCTCCGTCTCGCTGGGGCAGATTACTTATCCTGCGGCTGACTTATCTGAGCAGATCTCGACCGCTGGCAAAGAAGCCTCTGGCACAGGCAACATGAAATTTTCACTCAACGGGGCCCTGACGATCGGTACCCTTGACGGAGCCAACGTTGAAATCCGCGAAGAAGTGGGCGCAGAGAATTTCTTCTTGTTTGGGCTGACGGCGCAAGAAGTGATGGTGATGAAGTCGCAGGGCTATAACCCGATGCACTACTATCACGACAACCCCGAACTTAAGCAGGTGATCGATCAGATTGCGTCCGGGTTCTTTGTGCCCAAGGAGCCAGATTTGTTTAAGTCGATCGTTGATTCCTTGCTGTTCAAAGACGAGTACATGCTGCTGGCAGACTTCCAGTTTTATCTCGACTGTCAGGATCAGGTGAGCGAGGCTTACAAAGACCAGACCAGTTGGACTCGCAAATCGATTCTAAATGTGGCGCGGATGGGCAAATTTTCGTCTGACAACACGATCAGCCAGTACTGCAAAGAAATCTGGAATGTCGAACCGATTCCGGTCAATCTGGATGTGGATGGGCAACTGATCAAAGGAGAACACACGACGTTGACGAGCAGCATTTAATGTCTTTCGGTTTCTAAATCTGCAAATCTAAATTAAGCAGCCCCAAACCGTTTCTTGTGAAGCTGGTTTCAGGGCTGTTTTTTGTGGGGTTAACTCTGCGGCTAATTCTGTGGATTGCAATCATTGCTCATTTTGTTAACGTGAATTCGATGGAGTTTTCTCGCTTCGTTGTTCAGCACTTCTGCCCTCCAACCCCCAATTTTGGGGGACTTTGAGACAATATTTCTCGTTCAAAGTCCCTCACTT
>NZ_JBJPHU010000239.1:0-3169 GCF_052939515.1 Phormidesmis sp. 146-33 | reverse complement strand
AGGGGGCTGCCTGGATTCACAACCGCAGCGAAAGATTTCATCGAATTCACGTCCTATTACCATTCCTTGAGTGGCTTTTTATTTTTTGAGACTATTTAGTTTGAGACACGATGACTTCGGTGAGCGCTTCTAGACCGACCGATCGCAATAGCTCTGTCCAGACGGTCGCAAGGTGAGCATTGTTGGGTTGGGTTTGACGAAGCTCAGTCAATAGGGAGAAGGCTTGAACCCACAGACCTTGTGATAGATAAAGGGACACACGATCGCTGGCTTTGGCAGTCGCTAACCTTTCTTGGGCCGAGGGATCGAGTTGGATGCGTTTGATCCAGCCACCGACGACCCAATCTGAGGTGCGATCGTTCTGGTTGCACACGAGGGCGGCTGTCCAGTAGTAGGGCTGATCTGGCTTGAGTTGGGGCGCTTCTGAAGGCAACCGTAGACTCACTAGCCCCGCTTTTGTTGAAATCGGCACCAGCGTTTGATAAATGCCATTCATCTCCGCATCAAAAACGCTCAACTCCACCATTTGAGCCGTCGTCTTGGGAAGGTAGATCCAAAAATCGGGTCGATCGCTGGACGTGAGTGCCATTTGCCCTTTGGGACTGAGCGCCATCAAGCGGCTGGTCGGATCGGGCGATCGTACACAGAAGGTCGAACTGGTGCGTGAACCACCGCCTGCTGTGCCGTTGGGAGAGCCTTGTCCAGGAGGGGGTTCGATTTGTGCGACAGCTTTAAGTTGGCTCCCTGAGTAGAAACCTAGAGCGACGGATAACGATAGGCAGGCAGCAATACGGCGAAGTGTAGTCATGATTTGCAAACAGAAGGTTATCGTCATTTAGCAGAGAAGCAGAGCTTGAGGAAAGAAAGACGAGCTTGCAGCGTTGGGCGACTTGAGCGACGGAGCGGGAAGCGTTGAGACCCTGCCAGCCCTCAATTTTTTGAGAGGCGCTTGGCGGGAGAAAGCGGATAATTTTACTGCCGTCGATTAAGGGGCGTGTGACTCAAAGCTACTCTGTACTTTATCAGTGTCTACTCAGTGTAATTGCTGAGGTTTTAGGCAATTATTCTATTAATTATCTAAAGCTTTGATGAAGAATCTTCAGATTCCTACGGAGCAATTTTCTTTAGTTCTGTGAACTCTGCCTCAAGGCTATCCTGAGGATTACGGCAGTCTTTTGTTACGCTCAGTGTTTATAACCAGTTGCCGATTAAAACAAACGGTGCCCAATAATACGGATGATTGAAGGCGGGCTGTTTGAGGAGGTGTAGCTGTGCCGATCGCACCGCTTCGCCCTTGACTCTAGACTTGGCAAACACTTGATAAAACTGCACCATAAATTCGGCCGTGGATTGATCATTGACCTGCCAGAGGGTGGCCAGGGTGCTGCTGGCTCCCGATCGCACCGCCACGCCTGCCAATCCCAAAGCGGCCCGTCTGTCGCCCTTAGCTGTCTCACAAGCACTCAAGACGAGTAGATCGATCGAGGGCAGATTGAGAGACTCCCGATTTGTGAGCAGGGCATCGAGGGCGTTGACGTTAAGCCGACCGTCCCAGGTAGCGATGTAGGTGTCTTCTGCTTTGGAGCTAAATTCGCCGTGAGTGGCTAAATGGACGACCGAAACAGGCTGTGTTTTGAGCTTGGACTTTAGAGTTTGGGTCGTAAAGGTTTGGTCAAGCAGCACGGTTGAGGCGATCAGGCGACCAATTCTTATGACTTCTTGTTTGACTCCGGGCAGGGGCGCAAAGGTGGTGTTTCCCTGGCTCAGTCCGCCGATCAGCGCTCGAATCTGGGGATGAGTCGTCTGTCTTCCAAATAGACGCAAACCGGGTGTCACAACAACTTGATATTGCTCAATTAGATACTGGTTGCCGTCGTAGAGCGCGGCCATAGGCAAATCTCGCAGCACCCCATCCAACACAAACACCAGGGTTTTGATTTGAGAATGAGCCAGATGTGTCAGGGCAGGTTTGACCAGCCAGGAATAGAGGTCTTGAGCGATCGGCAGTCGTTCTTGAGCAAAGGAGGTCGATCGTAGAGACTGCCGCATTCGTCGCCCGGTGTCTTCTACCTGGGTCTGGGAAGCTTGGGTGGCATAGTGGCGCAGCGGCTGACCCGAAATTGCTAAAATCACCTCCAAGCGATCGACTAAAACAATGGGATAAATCACCGCCGCTTGGGGATCGATCTGATCGACTTGCTGAGGTTGGCTATCCACGCAGGCTTCTCGAAAAAAGTTGGCCAACTCGGCCAATTGGAGCGACTCGATCAGCGATCGGGCCTGTTTTAAATTGTCCTGCTCGATCTCAGCGCCAGCCGAATTGGACTGTTGTAGCAGCAGATCGACTAACTCTCGATACACAGGTTCGACTTTTTCTCGAAATGAAAACTGAGCATCTTCGCTGACAGTCACCAGATCGTTTCTCAACAGTTGCAGCGTGTTGACTGCTTGAGTGTAAGAGGCGATCGCTAAAGTGTAGTCGTCTTCATTCCCAATCTGATTTAAGCGGGCTTTTGCTTTGAGAATTCTTCCGAGTTGCCATTGCCATTGATAGGTGATATCTGAAGCGTGAATAATTTCTGATAACAGTAGTGCCTCTCGTGTGAGCGATTCTGCGTCTGACCATTGTTGAATCTGCTCATAAAGCTGTCCTAGTCGTCCTGTTGCGTAGGATTGCGCCCGGAGATTTCCCAGGCTTTTGGCTTGCTGAATGGCCTTTGCCAGCAGTTGAGCGACTGATTTGAGGTCAGAGGCGCGGGCTACTTCAGCGGAGGTTTCGTTGAGATTGATCCGTTTGATCAAGCTTTCTGCCAGATTGATTTGGGCGTAGATGGCGGTTTGGCTGGGCGGTAAGGGGTCGAGTTGCGATCGGATTTGAGTCAACAGTCGTTGGATTTGAGTCGTCCGATCTTCCTGCAAGGTTTCTGACAAGGTTTTTGACTCGATCAACAGGTCAAGCTGGTTGAGTTGGGCCTGAAGTCTAACGGGACTGTCTGCTGCGGCCGCCTGTTCATAAAACATCAGAGCCGCTGTCTGCTGATTTTTTGCCTCTGCGGTATTGCCCAAATTTAACCAGGCAATTTGCATGTCGGGGCGCGATCGAATGCGTTGAGCGATCGCCAGACTCTTCTGCAAGACTCTTTCTGACGCAGCCAAATCGCCCGACACC
>NZ_JBJPHU010000238.1:0-3302 GCF_052939515.1 Phormidesmis sp. 146-33 | reverse complement strand
CATATTCCTGTCCTGTTCCCGTTTAGTGAAAGCCGAACTTATGGGTAATAGTCAGCCCTTTCGCCCACCCTTTACTCCCCCAACCAATAGATGCGCCCGAACAGCACCACATAGCTCGGCTTGTTGGACTTGCGCGTGTCTTTGAGGTAAGCGAGACGAATTTGCCGCTTGAGGGAGACATGCCAGACGACTTGCGTGAACAGGTCAACGCCGGGTTGCAGTTGACGCACCCAGGTAAACCCAGTCGAGTCGGCTAAATTGACTTTGCTGGCGTATTTGCGTCTGGCACCGCGCGCCTTCTGCTTTCCCTCAAAGAGAAACCGCAGGTTGGCATCGCGCCGCAAGCGACTAATCACCTCTAGCTTGAGGACCACCACGCCCGTGACAAAGGGCCGATGAGCATAGGCTCCATCGACCGCAAGGTAGCGGATTTGAGCCGGTAGATGCGCTCGAACCCGCTCTAATTGGTCGAGGTAGTAATCCATGCGCGTCAGTTCCGGGAACATCGTCTGCTCAAAGGTCTGCTCGGCTTGGATACTTTACCCCACTTCCGTTTTGACGTTTACCACGGCAATCAACGACACCTCTAACCCCTTTTCCACACGACCGTGGCTCCCGTTGTAAAACCGATCCAACCCGAAGGTTCGCTTGCCACTTTTGGGGATGAACGAGCCATCCATCAGAGCAATCATCGCTTCAGGCTCCTGCATCGTGGCTTCGACTATCCCCACGTTCAACCGCACAAACGCGAACGACTGCTTGAATCTGCGGCGATAGGTCTTTTCGCTCAACGAACTGTACCGGCTCAGGTTGGTAAAGTTCACTTTCCCACAGACGATTAAGATCGTCGCAAACAGGGTGGTTAACCCCTTGATTTGAGGTCTGCTCAATCCGCCCATTTTTTCCAGTAAACTTTGTACAATTTGCATACGGCTATCGATTTGGTGCTTGTTTTTCTGATTAGCACCCTACGGGATCGATAGCTTCCTTGTCTATCTGCTTACCTTAATTACCCTAAAACTGTCCGAACCATTGTTAATCATGACTTTATTCATTTACAACACGTTGACTCGCCGCAAGGAGCCGTTTACAACGATCGAACCGGGTAAAGTCACAATGTATTGCTGCGGCGTGACAGTGTATGACGATTGCCATTTAGGTCATGCCCGCTCTTACATGGGTTGGGATGTGGTGCGGCGATATTTGCAGTGGCGCGGTTATCAAGTGCGCTATGTGCAAAACTTTACTGATATTGACGATAAGATTTTGAATCGGGCAAAGACAGAAGGCAGTTCGATGCAAGCCATTGCCGATCGCTACATTGCTGCCTACTTTGAAGATATTCGCCGCTTGAATATTCTCGATGCCGATGAGTATCCCCGTGTGACGGAGCATATTCCAGCGATTCATCAATTGATCCACGCGCTTGAAGAAAAAGGTTATGCTTACGCGGTAGATGGTGATGTGTATTACAACGTGCGGCAGTTTGCAGACTATGGCAAACTTTCTGGACGGCAGTTAGAGCAGATGCAAGCTGGGGCGGGTGGACGAGTTGACCCCAACGATCCAGAGTTCAAGAAGCAATATCCGTTTGACTTTGCGCTATGGAAAGCAGCGAAGCCGGGTGAGCCTGCCTGGAATTCTCCCTGGGGACAAGGGCGACCGGGCTGGCACATTGAATGCTCGGCAATGATTCGGGCACGGTTAGGAGAAGCGATCGACATTCACGGGGGCGGGGGCGATCTGGTGTTTCCGCACCATGAAAATGAAATCGCTCAATCGGAGGTGTTGACGGGTCAGCCGTTGGCAAACTATTGGCTGCACAATGGCATGGTGACGGTAAATGGTGAAAAGATGTCCAAATCTCTGGGTAACTTCACCACGATTCGAGCGTTGCTGGATGGCAAGTGGGCAGACTATCCGAAACCCATTGATCCGATTGTGATTCGGCTATTCGTACTACAAGCCCACTACCGAAAACCGTTAGATTTCACGAAAGATGCCATGATTGCCGCTGAAAATGGTTGGCAAACGCTCAAAGAGGCGCTGACGTTGATTGGCAGCAACTGAATTTATCCCCTCAGATGCCGATTCCCAGTGAATTGGATGCTGCATTAATCAGTCGTTTCCAGACTGCAATGGATGATGACTTTAATACGGCGGCTGGATTGGCAGTGCTGTTTGAATTAGCCAAGTCACTCAAGCGTGAGTTTAATCTACGCTGCTATCAAGGATCGCCAGAGCAGACGGATATACAATTACAACAGCGCGCTGCTACGCAGATACCGCAAGGGTCGCAGACCCTAATTCACCTGGCACAGATTTTAGGCTTAGAGGTTCAGTCAGAATCCATCCCTGAGCCAGAAATCGATATGGGTTGGATTGAATCACTGTTGCAACAACGACAGCAGGCACGTCAGGAAAAACGCTATGCCGAGAGCGATCGCATCCGCACTGAACTGCAAACGGCTGGCATTACCGTAACCGATCAGCCGGATGGACAAACCCGCTGGCATCGATCTTAAAGAGGCAACGAGCATGACCTTACAGTCCATCCTGGAGTTAAGCGCTAAAGAAACGTTGTCAGACTATGTGACGGCAATCGCTTGGTCACCGATTGGCAATGCCGTAGCGGTTGCTTCTGGATTGGGAGAAGTGCGCTTGCTGAAAAATTCTGTGAGCCTATCTTTGGGTCAGCCAACGGGTTCATCCATCGATGCTTTAGCGTTTTCCTGGGATGGTAAGTGGCTGGCGACAGGTGGGCAAGCGGGCATGATTACGCTGTGGCAGATGGATGAGGATGTGCCCAAAATTGCGGACACGCTTGAATGTAACTCCTGGGTCGATCGCCTGGTTTGGCATCCAACCTGCAATCATTTGGCGTTTAATCGCGGAAAAATGGTGCAGATCTGGGACGCGGATCAGGATGAACCTGTAACCAGTCTGCCGGGAATTGCGAGTCCACAAGATATTCGCTGGTCGCCCGACGGCAAGCATTTGGCGATCGCGATCAAAAGCAATATTCACATCTGGAATGCTCACAATTGGGATGAGCGGCTATATCAGTGGGAGTTGACCTCGCCTGCGAGCGCGATCGCCTGGTCACCGGATGGGAACTATCTCGCCAGCGCGATTCATGACCATAGTATTGGGGTGCTGGACTGGTCAAAGGCGCAGCACCTCCAGCGCGAACCAACGGATGAGAATGACCTGCCGACTTTGATGCGGGGATTTCCTGGAAAAATTCGGGGTCTACCGGAAGCTATATGCTAATGTGTTGTAAAATACTTTTTGTCACTTAT